>JAEWKH010000074.1 GCA_023386155.1 Pseudomonadota bacterium | reverse complement strand
CGCGCGAGAAGGCCGTGGTGCAACTGATTGCCGAGGGCAAGACCAACAAGCAGATCGCCGACATCCTCAGCCTCAGCACCAAGACGGTCGAGACCCACCGAGCGTTGTCCCTGCGCAAGCTCAACCTGGACACCACCGCGGCCCTGATCCGCTATGCGATCAAGAACAAGCTCGTGGAGGGCTGAACTGGAGAGATGAAGAGGAGCTGAAGGAGTTCGTAAAGGGAGGCCGAGATGGTGGGCACTTCAGATCAGCCCCGGGCAATCTCGATGCCAGCGTCCCCAAGACCAGGGAGATGCTGGAATTCGAGTACGCCCGGTCGGCCCTGAAGAACGGCCTCAAGCTCGGTGAGTCGTTGGGCGTGAACCCTACAAGTTCGGGCTGATCGACAGCAGCGACGCACACACCGGGCTCGCGAAGGCCCAACCCTGCTTCATCCCGGTCACCAGGAACGGCAGCGAGGCGGGCAGGATCACCCGCGTCCACTTGTGCAGGCCTTCCGATCCTATCGTTCGGGCGGCGCGGGTGTAGATTGGTGGAATCGAGCGCGCGCCATAATCTGTCGCGATGATGACGGACCATACGGTGCCCATGATGACGACGAACAGCATCGCACCTTCCGTCTGGCCGAACCAGACCAGCGCCAGCGGAACCCAGCACACGCTCGGCAGCGTCTGAAGCCCCAGCGCCATGGCCCCGATCGTGTCCTCGAGCGTCTGCGACATGCTCGTGAGAAGGCCAAGCGGCAGGCCAATGAGCACGCCGGCTGCATAACCGATGAGGAGGCGCTTGAGCGTGACCCACGCCGCCTCCAGGAGCGTGCCATCGAGGAGCGCCGCCCACAGGTATTCCACCACATAGAGCGGCGACGGCAGGAGCACGGCTGACCAGCGCCCGCTGCGCACGGTGAGCTCCCACAAGCCGACAAGGACGGCGAAGAACACGAGAGCGACCGCGATCCGTTTCATTCCGAGACCACCTCCTTCAGCGTACCCTTGAGAGCAGCCGCAATCCGCGAGGTATAGTCCGCGAGGTCCGGGCTGTTGATGTCGCGCGGGCGCGGCAGCGCAATGTCGAAGATGCCGGCAATCCGGCCCGGCGAGGGCGACATCAGCACGACCCGGTCGCCAAGGCAGACGGCCTCCCGCACGTTGTGGGTCACGAAGACGATGGTTTTGCGGCTTGCCATCCAGATGCGCTGGATGTCGTCGTAGAGCTGGTCGCGGGTGAGGGCGTCGAGCGCCGCGAAGGGCTCGTCCATCAACAGCACCTGCGGGTCGGGGGCGAGCGCGCGGGCCAGGGCCACCCTTTGCTTCATGCCGCCTGACAGCTCGTGCACATGGGCGTGCTTGAACTTCTCAAGGCCAACGAGCTTCAGGAAGTGCTCGGCGATCTCCCGGCGCTCGCGCGGCTTGAGGTCGCCGCGCAGCTTGAGCCCGAACATCACGTTGCCGAACGCGTCAAGCCAGGGGAAGAGAGCAGATTCCTGGAACATCACCAGGCGCTGACGCCCGGGACCCTGGACTAGCTTCCCATCGGCCAGTACACGGCCGGAGTCGGGCACGGTCAGCCCGGCCATGATGTCGAGCAGGGTGGACTTGCCGCAGCCGCTCGGTCCGATCAGGCAGACAAACTCCCCCTCGGCCACGGTGAGCGAGACGTTATCGAGAGCCTGCACCGTCGCCCGCTGCGAGGTGAAGCGCTTCGACACGCTCTCCACGATCAGCTTGGCCGGGACGCCCTCGTGCGGAGCTGGCGGGGACTGCATCAAGGGCTCTCGACGAGGCGTGACAGGTCCGGCGCGCCGCGCATGAACCCAACCTGCTGAGCGTTTGTCATAAAGGCTTGGAAAGCATCGCGCGTGACATCCGGTGTGATGCTCATCCGGGCCCAGGCCCGGGCGACCAGCTCCGGCGCCATGTCAACCCGGAAGGAGGCCTGGAGCTCGTCACGGGCGAGGCGCTGTGCCTCTTCCGGGTTCTGCCGGATCCACTCGGTGAGCTCGCGATGCGCGCTCACGAAGCGCTGGACGAGATCTCGGTTCTTGGACAGGAAGCCAGCGCTTGAGACCAGCACCGTGGTGATGGCATCCTTCTCCTCCACCAGCACCTGGCCACCGGCCTCGGATTCAAGCCGCGAGACCCAGGGCTCCACGGTCCAGACTGCATCGAGCTGCTTGCTCTGGAACAGGGAAAGCTGGTCGGGGGTGCTGGTCGGAAGCACCTGGGCGTCGCCTCCGGTTTGGGTGATCCGCAGGCCGCCGGCGACGAGCCAGGCCCGGGCGGCCACGTCCTGGGTGTTGCCGAACTGCGGCGTCGCGATGCGCTTGCCGCGGAAATCGGCGGGCTTGGCGAGGCCGGAATTCGGCTGCACGACCAGAGCCGAACCGCCGTTCACAGCGCCAGCGACTACCCGGACCTCATCGCCGCGAGACCGGGCATAGGCGTTGAGCGCGGGGTTGGGACCCACATAGGTTAGATCGAGGGAGCCGGCGAAGATGGCCTCCATGGCGCTGGGGCCCGCGTTGTAGGTGTACCACTCGATTTTCACCCCCGTCCCGAGCCGGTCTGAGAACCAACTGCGGCCCTGCCGCTCGAATGCACGAGCCACCAGGGCCTGGACATGGGTGATATTCGGGAAATGGCCCACCCGCATGGTCGTGCCCTGCGCGAGAGCTGGGACCTGAGCCGCGAGGAAAACAAACGCCGCTTGCAGAAGAAGTCGCAATCCATAGCGCATCGGACCAGCTCCGCTCGGATTATAAGAGGCTAGGCCCTCGCCCACAAACGTCAATGGATCTAAGCTTAGGAAGAAACTCGGGCAACTTCATCAGCTTCATCACTATGCCGCCATGTCGCATCCTGGCACCCCTGAGACGCCTGCGGGTGGCCTGCTTCAGCGCTTGAGAGCCAACATTCGTTGGACGGCCGGAATGTGAGACCTTGAACCATGGAGACATACCAAGACTTGGCAACATATGGTCCATTAAAGCTTGATTCTTGGTCTAACGCCCAATGCTTGGCGTTAAGGCATAGGCAGTCGTGGATTTCACCCGCTGCATGGCGAAGCGTGAAGTCACGTTCTTAAGCGGGATTGCAGTGATGAGGCGCTTGTAGAAGGCGTCATAGGCATTCATGTCAGGCACGACCACGCGCAGCATGTAGTCTACATCTCCTGCCATGCGGTAAAACTCCATCACCTCTGGCATGGCTAAGACTATATCGGCAAAATGCTGCAAGCCTTGGTCCGAATGGTCACCAATTTCAACAGAGGTGAATACGGTCAATCCCAGGCCTACCTTGTCTGGATCGACCAAAGCAACGCGCTTCTGAATGAAACCGGTTGCTTCCAAACGCTGAACCCTTTTCCAGCAGGGAGTCTGGGAGAGGTTCACCTTCTGGGCGAGTTCAGCAATTGAGATGTCGGCGTCTTCCTGCAGCAGCATCAGGATCTTGGTATCCGTCGCATCCATGTCAGACCCCGGTGAACGTAGAGCAATCATCTCCATGAGGCTTGCCCGAGCAATCCTCATCTCTGTTTTGTATAGTTCTTTATAAAGAACATTGTCGAGCCTTCAAGTCATTTTGGCGTTGGGAGGCTTGGGCCGATTCGGTGAAATATTGTCCAGAAAAGATGATTCTTCTCAGGAAATCCCTCGCCAGGAGAAGATTATCTCTGCTCAGAGCGTTCTAAAAAAAGAACATTCCCGTTGCATTCGAAGGCTTCGTGGCTTGATAATTCAAGGACCATTCGGCCAATCGTGCAGGGGAAAAAACGTGTTCATCACTCGACGCTTCAGGAAAAGAGCCGGTCTCGCCGCTTTGTTTGGAGCCACGCTTCTGGCCGGGACGAGCGGATGGGGGGCAGCACAGGCCGCAGGCTCGGACGTTCAGCACAAGCCCGTCCAGGGTGGAACGCTGACCTATCTCGAGCAGCAGGCTCACACGAACCTCTATCCCCCTGCGGGCGGCTTCTACCCGAATGGCGGGATTCTCAACCAGATCACCGACAAACTGACCTACCAGAACCCTCAGACCCTGGAGATCGAGCCCTGGATCGCCGAATCGTGGACGGTGAACGCCGATGCCACGGAATACACCTTCAAAATCCGGAAGGGCGTGACCTTCTCCGACGGCACGCCGCTTGATGCGGCCGCTGTGGCCAAGAACTACGACACGTTCGGGCGCGGCAACAAGGACCTGAAACTGCCGGTCTCGGAGGTCATCAACAACTACGACCGCAGCGAGATCATCGATCCACAGACGGTAAAATTTATCTTCAAAAAGCCTTCGCCCGGTTTCCTGCAAGGCACGTCCGTTATCGGCTCCGGCCTCGTGTCTTTGAAAACTCTTGCGCTGCCTTATGAGGCGCTCGGCGATGCCACGAAGATCATCGGCTCAGGTCCGTTCGTCGTCGCGAGCGAGACGCTCGGACGCGAGCTCACATTGAAGGTTCGCGCGGACTACAACTGGGGGCCTGCGAAGCTCGAGCACCAGGGTCGCGCCTATCTCGATGAGATCAAGTACATCGTCACGCCGGAAGACAGCGTGCGCATCGGCGCGCTTGTGGCCGGGCAGGCCGACGTCATCCGCCAGATCCAGGCCTATGACGAGAAGCAGGTTGAGGACGAGGGATATCTGATCTATGCGCCCTCGACTCGCGGCGTGAACAACAGCGTCGTGTTCCGTCCCGATAATTCGCTCGTCGCAGACGTCCGGGTCCGGCGCGCACTGCTGCACGCTACCAACACGGATGAGATCGTCTCGACCCTTTTCTCCGAGAACTACCCGAAAGCGACCTCGATCATCGCCAAGACGGCATCGGGCTATGTCGACCTCTCGTCGAAGCTGTCCTACAATATCGAGAAGGCCAAGGCGCTGCTCGACGAGGCCGGCTGGAAGGCCGGTGCGAACGGACGGCGCCAGAAGGACGGGCAAACGTTAGAACTGTCGGCCTACGAGTCGCTGCCGCAGCCGCAGAACAAGGAGACGCTGCAACTCGTCGCTCAGCAATGGGAGAAGATCGGCGTGAAGCTGAACGTGCTGACTGCCGACTCCGGGAGCGCCGTCGTGAACAACCTCGATCCCGCCAAGGCGCCGGTTTCGCCCGCCATGGTCGGCCGCGCAGATCCCGACGTGATCAAGAGCCAGTACTATCCGACCAACCGTAACGTTCTGCTGCAGAAGGGGGGCAACAGCGACAAGGTGAAGTCCTTCGTTGACGAGCGGCTGAACGCGCTCCTCGATCAGCTCGCCTCCGAGCCGGACCGAGCGAAGCGCTTGGCGGTGGCCGGCGAGGTCCAGAACTACGTGGTCGATCAGGCCTATGCCATCCCGATCTTCGAGGAGCCGCAGGCCTTCGCTGCCGCTCGTTATGTGAAGGGCGTGTCCTTTGAAGCCGTGGGTCGCCCCAGCTTCTACAACACCTGGCTTGCGCCGCGCCGCTGAGGAACCATCAGTTCGGCTGGGTGTCGCCGACGAGCGATGCCCCGCCGACCTCTAGTCGATCATCTCCGTTTCAGACAGGATCTCCCATGTCGCGATATGTGATCGGAAGGATAGGGCAGGCGGCTCTCGTGCTCTGGGCAGCGTTCACCGTGTCCTTTATCCTGCTGCAAGCTCTGCCCGGCGATGCCATCCTCATCAAGTTCCTCAATCCCGAACTCGGCTTGGGCCCGGAGCAGATCGCCGATATCCGCGCTTCCTATGGAGCGGATAGTCCGCTGCTCGTGCAGTACGTTCACACGGTAATAAGCTTTCTCACAGGAAATTACGGCTATTCCATTCATGCAGGCGTTCCCGTCGGCGATCTGATCCTCGCGAACCTGCCGCAGACCCTGTGGCTCGCGACTCTCGGCTTCCTGCTGTCGCTCGTCCTCGCGATCACGCTCGCCGCGCTGTCGGCGCTGTCGCCCTTCTCGTGGCTGCGTTCCCTCATCCAGTCGATTCCTGCATTCTTCATCTCCACGCCCGTGTTCTGGCTTGGAATCCTGCTCATTCAGGTCTTCTCGTTTCAGCTCAAGCTCATCCCGATCATCAATCCGGGCCCCTGGCAGGCCTTGATCCTTCCGGTCCTGACATTGGCCGTGCCGATCTCGGCGCCGCTCGCCCAGATCCTGATGCGCAATATCGACCATGTGCTGACGGAGCCCTTCGTGGCGGTCGCTCGCGCAAAAGGTGCGTCCCATCACTGGGTTTTGTGGAATCATGTGGCGAAGAACGCCGTCCTGCCGACACTCACTATTGCAGGCATCCTGTTCGGTGAGCTTTTGGCCGGCGCGGTCGTCACGGAAGCGGTGTTCGGTCTCAACGGCCTGGGCGGACTGACACAGCGCTCCGTCAATGATCAGGATATTGCGGTTCTTCAGGCAATCGTCGTGTTCTCGGCCGCGGCTTTCGTCCTCATCAATCTCACGGTGGACCTGCTCTACCCCGTCTTCGATCCGCGCCTGAGAGTGAAACAAGGAGCTGTCGCATGACTAGCCTGAACACGATCGGGCGCAGCTTGCTGCGCCACGATGCGGACATCCCTGCAAGCACCTTCCGGGCTTCGGGGCATGCGCCTTCGGATGCGCGCTGGCTGAAGACCCTCAGAGGTGTCCAGCCCGGCTTGGTGCTGTCCTGGTCCATCATGGCGGTCGTCGTGCTCTGGGCTCTGTTCCCGCAATGGTTCACAAGCTATAGCGCAACTGTCGGCGTCGCACGCCAGCAGCTTCGTGCGCCCAGCGCTGAGCATTGGCTCGGCACCGACGCCCTGGGGCGTGATCTTCTCGCCCGTATCATCTATGGCGCAGGCAATTCGCTCTCGGGAGCCCTGGTGGCCGTTGGGGTCGGCCTCGTGGTCGGCACCACGCTCGGCATTATCGCGGGATCGGCTCGCGGCAGGATCGATGGCGCCATCATGCGCGGGGTCGACGTGCTGCTGTCGATCCCGCAGCTTCTTCTATCGCTCAGCATCGTCATCCTGCTCGGATTCGGCATCGTGAATGCTGCCATCGCGGTTGGCATCACGTCGATCGCCAGCTTCGCGCGGCTTGCGCGATCCGAGGTGGTGCAGGTTCGGGCCAGCGATTATGTCGAGGCAGCCTTCGGCAGCGGCGGAACCTTCAGCCGTGTGCTGCTGCGCCATATCCTGCCGAACTCCCTCACCTCCGTCATTGCATTCGCGGCCCTGCAACTCGGCTGGGCCATCCTGACAATCTCCACCCTGGGCTTCCTCGGCTACGGCGCACCACCGCCGACACCGGAATGGGGCCTGCTGATCGCCGAGGGACGCAACTATCTCGCGCGGGCCTGGTGGCTGACGACGGTTCCCGGAATCGTGGTGATCGTCGTTGTCCTGTCGGCGAACCGCATAAGCCAGTCCTTCGGAAAGGCAAAGGCATGACCACGGCGATCAACATCAAGCCAGCATCGGCGGGCTACGCAAACCCGCCCGTTCTCGAGATCGGCAATCTCTCGGTGGTCTATCGCGGCAACGAAGGATTCCAGCGTGTGGTCCACGACGTATCGCTTCTGGTGCGTCCGGGCGAGGTCGTGGCGCTCGTGGGTGAATCTGGATCCGGAAAAACCACCACGGCGCAGGCGGTGATCGGTCTTTTGGCCGAGAACGGCAGGCTCGAGGCTGGCACGGTGCGTCTCAACGGCACCGACATTGTGGGCTGGTCGCCAAAGCAGCTCGACGCTATCCGCGGCAGCAAGATCAGCTTGATCCCGCAGGATCCGACGACTTCGCTCAATCCGGTCAAGACCATCGGCGCACAGGTGGCCGAAGTGCTCCAGATTCACCGGAAGGGCAGCCGGGCGGAGATAGACGCGCGGGTAATCGAGCTCCTGACGCGCGTCGGCCTCTCCCAGCCCGAACTGCGCGCCAGACAATATCCACACGAGCTATCGGGCGGCATGCGCCAGCGCGTCCTGATCGCGATTGCGATTGCCCTGCGCCCCGCCCTGATCATCGCCGACGAACCCACCAGCGCCCTCGACGTGACGGTGCAGAAGCGCATTCTCGACCTGATCGACGAGTTGCGCCGCGAATACGGCACGGCCGTTCTGCTGGTGACGCACGACTTAGGCGTCGCAGCCGACCGGGCAAACCATATCGTCGTGCTGAAAGGCGGGCGCATTCAGGAGCAGGGGGCAACCGCCGAGGTGCTCGCCAAGCCGCGCAGCGATTATACGCGCAAGCTCCTGGCCGATGCGCCGTCGTTCGGCAAAACCCGGTCCGTTCCTCGCTCCGTATCGCCGCGCATCGACGGGCGCGGTGACGCCATCGTGGTCGAGAACCTGGTGCAGGAGTTCGCCATCGGCGAAAGGCGTGATGCCTTCCGGGCGGTGGACGGCGTGTCCTTCACCGTCCAGAGGGGAGCGACCCACGCCATCGTGGGTGAGTCCGGTTCCGGAAAGACGACGACCGCTCGCAGCATCGTGGGTTTCCAGAAGCCTACAGCGGGGCGTATCCTTGTCGACGGGATCGATGTGACGACCTTGCGCCGCGAAAGCCTGCGCCGGTTCCGCAAGACGATCCAGCTCGTCTACCAGAACCCCTTCGCCTCCCTCGATCCGCGGCAGACCATCTTCCAGATCGTCGAGGAGCCTCTGCTGAACTTCGATCCGCTGCCGCGGGAGGATCGCGCGAGGAAGGTCCAGGCCATTCTCGATCGTGTGGGTCTTCCGTCATCGGTTCTGGCCCGCAAGCCTCACGGGCTCTCGGGCGGGCAGCGGCAGCGCGTCGCCATAGCCCGTGCGCTCGTGCTTGATCCACAGGTGCTGGTGCTCGACGAGGCCGTGTCGGCCCTCGACGTTACCGTGCAGGCGCAGATCCTGGCACTTCTCGACGAACTTCAGCAGGCGCTGGGGCTGACCTATGTCTTCATCTCCCACGACCTCGCGGTGGTCCGTCAGATTTCGGACACGGTCTCGGTCCTGCACAACGGCCGTCAGGTCGATGGCGGTCCGGTCGAGGACGTGTTCCAGCGCCCAGGCAGCGCCTATACGCGCGAGCTCGTCAGCGCGATTCCCGGGCAGCATAACGTCAATCTGAATTGATTTCAGACGATTCATTGGAGCAAACCGATGACATTTCCCTCACAGCGCAAGAGTCTCGGGTTCTTCACCCGCCTTCTGGACGAGGTCAGTGCCAGCGAGCGTTATCGTCTCGCGGCCGAGCAGATCATTCATGCGGAGCGAAACGGATTCGACTCCGCCTGGGTGGCACAGCACCACTTCCACGAAGCGGAAGGCGGTCTCCCGTCGCCTCTCGTGTTCTTGTCCTACGTGGCAGCACGCACATCAACCATCCGCCTCGGCACGGGCATCATCACTCTGCCGCTCGAGAACCCCGTCCGGGTAGCGGAGGACGCGGTGGTGCTGGACCTTCTGTCCGGCGGGCGCCTCGAGGTCGGCATCGGGAGCGGCGGCACACCTTCCTCCTTCACCGCCTTTGGCCTCGACAGTGCCACTCGCTCGGAAGCGTTCGACCGCAACCTGGCGGTCGTACGCAATGCCTGGAGCGGCGGGCGCTTCGAAGGCGGGGATTCTCTCTACCCAGCCGCGCCCGATCTTAATGATCGCGTCTGGCAGGCGACCTTCTCCGTCGGCGGCGGGATCCGTGCCGGAAAGGCCGGTGACGGCCTCATGCTCTCGCGCACGCAGCCCCGTCCCAAGGATTCCCCGCGCGCCACTCTCCCCGACCTCCAGCACCCCATCATCGATGCCTATCTCGAGGCGCTGCCCGAGGGCCGAGAGCCGCGCATCGTTGCCTCTCGCTCGCTGTTCGTCGCTGATAATCGAGAAGAGGCGCTCCGCCTTGCGGAGAAAGGGTTGCGCAGGGTCGTAGCCGATTTCGCAGCCAAGGGGCACGTGATCCCAGGCGACAGTCTGGCAGACATCATCGCGGCGCTCGATACCCATGTTGGCACGCCTGAGGATGTACTCGAGAGCCTGAGCCGGGACACCACCCTGCCGCGGGTGACAGACCTCGTGTTCCAAGTGCACTCGGTCGACCCGCCGCACGAATACATCCTGCGCTCCATCGAGCTGATCGCCAGCGAAGTGGCCCCAGCCCTCGGCTGGCAGTCGCCCGTGGCGAAGCCCGAAAAGCGCGTTGCCCTCGTACGCTGAACCCACCTACCAACAACCGGAATGTGAGGAGACTATGAGCACCATCATATCGGATGTGATCGACCATCTTGCCGGCATACGCCCAGGATCCAGCCTCGACCGATTGCGTGATCAGCGGCCGCAGGCGCGGGAGAATGCGCAGAAGAGCTATCTGGCCCTATTCGAGCCTGAGTTCCCCGGCGACGTCACTGCGGTCGAAAGATACGCCGTCGCGACATTCGTGGTGGGGCTCCATCGCCAGTCCCACGTGACCGGCTTCTATGCCGCCGCCTTGGACAGGCTCGAACATTCGAGGCTGACCGACGTGATCAACGCGGAGATCAACCGAGGCTCGGCGAAAGGTCCGTATGGGCGCTATCCGCAGGGTCCACTCACCATCGAGGACAAGGAGGGGCTCGCCTATAAGGTCTCTGCCGACAACCGGGAGAGCCTCGGATCGCGGCTCGCTGCGGCGCTTGAGCACGCGCACCTGCTCGTCTTCCACCCGCGCGACGCAAGCCCGGCTGCCTTGCAGAAGCTTCTTGATGCAGGATGGTCGACAACAGACATCGTGACCCTGTCGCAGCTGGTGTCCTTCCTGTCATTCCAGATCCGCGTTGTTGCGGGCCTGCGGGCCTTCGCGGGAGCGTCCGCCATCGAAAGCCCTGACCCCGAATTCACGCAGATCTTCACAGGCGCCCTGGCGACCGGCGCCGTTTGAGAGGGACCATATCCATGACCGAGACTACACTGTCGCACCCCGATAACCGTGAGCCCACCGCTTTCACCCAGGAGGAGCTGGGCTGGCTGCCATGGCTGGAGCCGTTTCCCGCTGATCAGCTGACGGAGAGGCACTGGGCCGGCCTCGTCGATGCCTCGCGCGCGAAGTCGCCGTATTTCCTCCTGCTCGCCCGTGATCCGGATGTCCTGCAGGCCAGGACGAAAACCGACAAGGACATCTTCTACAATACGAGCAACGGCCTTCCTCGAGCTGAGCGAGAACTCGCCGCGACAGCTACCTCGCGCTCCAACGGCTGCATTTTCTGTGCCTCTGTCCATTCCCGGTTCGCCACACACTATTCCAAGCGGACAGCCGACGTTCAGCGTCTTCTCGATGAAGGCGTCGAGGTGGATATCGATAGTCGCTGGAATGCGATCATCAATGCGTCTGTCGTGCTGACCGAAACGCCGCTCACGTTCGGCGGCGAGCAGATCAAGGGCTTGCGCGAGGCCGGGCTCGAGGAACTGGAGATTGTTGATGTGATCAACGGCGCAGCCTTCTTCAACTGGGCTAACCGGTTGATGCTCTCTCTGGGCGAACCGGTGCCTTCCGCTAAGGCTCAGCCGGGCTGAGAGGGAGACAACGATGAGCCGACCGCGCATCGTCATTTTTTGCGGCAACCTTCACAGGCCCTCACGCAGCCGCGTCCTCGCAGAGGCACTCGGCGCTGAAGTCGGACGCCGGGTACCTGTCGACCTGAGGGTCTATGATATACTTGATGCCGGACCGGGCTTCGGCACAGCACTGGCAAGAAGCGATCTGCCGCTGCCCGCCGCGCGCATCATCGATGGCATCGAGAGCGCAGATGCGTTGATTGTGGGTACGCCCGTCTACAATGGCGCCTATACCGGACTGTTCAAGCACCTGATTGACTTCATCGATCCAGGGCGACTGGCGGGCAAGCCGGTGGCGCTCACCGCAACGGGTGGAGGGCTGCGCCACGCGCTCATGGTTGAGCACGCACTCCGACCCCTATTCGGCTTCTTTGCCGCCCTGACCGTACCTACAGCGGTTTATGCGTCGGAGGCCGACTTCACCGCGAGCGGTGACGAGGTCGGGCATATTGTGACCGATGCCGGTATCCTTGCCCGGCTTGCCGGCGCAGCGGAAGAACTCTCCCGTCTCATTCCGAAGCGTATGGGTGTTGCGGAAGCCATCGTTCGACCTGTCCAAGCCGCACGCTAAAGGATTATATCTGAAGGGATTGTCACTTGAGCCTTAAGAGACCTGCACGACAACCTATTGTCTCATCTGCTTGAGGAGAGCTGTTCCTCCGAGGAGATGGGGCTGCTACGGCCGGGATCGATCGCAGACGCGCGCCGGATCAGCGTCTATGCCTCTGCGGTCAAACAGGTGCTGGCTGGTTCGTCTCTACGCCGGTCCTGTACCAGCAGGTGAGGAAGGACGTGTTGCCGGGTCTGGGGAGCGGGTTCGTGCTCGCGGGCGACCCGAGCTATGGCTGCCGGTGTTGGTTGTGGTGGTCAATGTCATGGCTGGCGTGGTGTCCGGATGGCTGTTCTGGCGTGCAGGCCTTGAAGCCCGGATCCTAGCCCACTCATTCGCGCATGTGACTGCCGCCGTGATCTGGACAGTGGTCAGCGTCTGAGGGATTGAGGCCGGCCTCGCACATTCAGTGAGTGTCCGCTTTCTAGCGCATTGTGCGGAAAAGTGGATCCGGTCTTCCGCGAAGGACAATGCGCTCTTCAAAGGGTGGAGCATCGGATCGATCCCAAAAGTGGATTCCACTTTTGGGTCCGATGCTCTAGAAATGCGGATGTCCCTTCCTGGCACTGGGCGGTCCTCGCCCTGATTTCAGCAATGGCATCGAAGAGCAGACATTCAGGCGCTCTCGCGCTTCGGCTCAGTTTGACCCTGAGCCGATATTCGGTGCCGAAGTTGAATCAGGAGGATGCTTTGTCTGTAGGGCGCTTCGTCGACATGGATCGTCCGGCAAGGGATCGTCAGGCACGCTTTGTCCCAAGGCCGGCGACACCCGGTTCACCGGTGCTGCCTTGAGAACCGGCCGCGTCCGAAGGATCGACGATCTGGCTTCCGAGAGTGGCCCTGAGTTGAGACAGAAGGTCCATGGGCACGGGGAAGACAATGGTCGATGAGCGCTCGCTCGCGATATCGTGCAGGGCCGCGAAGTAGCGCAGCTGCATTGAGCGCGGCTCGACCGCGAGCAGCCGTCCGGCTTCCACGAGCTTTTCCGCCGCCTGCTGCTCCCCCTCGGCATTGATCACCTTCGCGCGCCGCAGGCGCTCGGCCTCGGCCTGCTTGGCGATGGCCCGTACCATGCTCTCGTTGAGATCCACATGCTTGATCTCGACATTGGCGACCTTGATCCCCCAGGCATCGGTCTGCTGATCCAGGATCTGCTGAATGTCGGCGTTGAGGCGGTCACGCTCCGCCAGCATCTCGTCGAGTTCGTGCTTGCCGAGCACCGAGCGCAGGGTGGTCTGCGCCAGCTGACTCGTTGCGGCCATGTAGTTCTCAACCTTGAGGATCGCCCGTTCGGGATCAACGATGCGGAAGTAGATCACGGCGTTGACCTTGACCGAGACATTGTCGCGCGAGATGACGTCCTGAGGCGGCACGTCCTGCACGATGACCCGCAGATCGACTCTCACCATCTGCTGCACGAAGGGAACAAGGAGGATCAGGCCAGGGCCCTTCACGCCCGTGAATCGGCCGAGGGTGAACACAACCCCGCGCTCATACTCCCGGAGCACCCGGATTGCCGCCGCAAGGAAGCCGACGACGACCAGGGCCAGGATCAGGTAGCCCACGTAATCGAAGATCATGGCTGTCCTCCCGAACGGGTGGCGGCTGCCGGCGCGCGGCGCACCTCAAGCATCAGACCCTGGATTCCGGCGATCTGGACATGCTCGCCGGGATTCAGGGGCTGAGAGGATCGTGCCTGCCAGCGTTCACCCAAGGCAAGCACATGGCCCTCCTGGCCGGTCCAGTCGAGCACCTGTGCAGGTTGACCCAGCATGGCATGGATTCCGGTGCGGACCGGCTGGTGGCGCGCCCGCCAGACATAGCCGAGCATCAGTGCAAGGAGCCCGATGCTGGTCAGCATTGCTCCTCCGATGACCGTCCAGGAGAGCTGGAATTCGGGCGCATCGGTGTCGATCAGCATCAGGGCCCCGAGCAGAAACGCCACGAGACCGCCCAGCCCCAGGACCATGGTCGGGTTGAAGGCTTCCGCGACCAGGAAGGCCAAGCCAAGCAGCATCAGCGCAAGGCCGGTATAGTCCACCGGCAGCATGTTCAGGGCATACAGGCCAAGGACGAGGCAGATTGCCCCGATCACGCCCGGCGCGACCGTCCCGGGATTGCTGAATTCAAAGATCAGGCCGTACACGCCGACCATCATGAGGATGAAGGCGACATTGGGGTTGGTGATCGTCGCGAGCAGCCGGATGAGCCAGCTCGGTTCTTCCTGGCGGATTGGCAGACCGGCCGTGGCGAGACGCCGGCGCTCGCCCAGAACCTGCACCTCGCGTCCATCGATGCGGGCGAGCAATTCCTCCTGCGTCTGGGCTACAAGGTCGATCACGCCCTTGTCCAACGCCGCCTGCGCCGAGAGGCTGGCGGCCTCCCGTACGGCTTCTTCCGCCCAATCCGCATTGCGGTGCCGCAACTCGGCGAGGCTGCGTAGGAAGGCGGCCGCATCATTGGTCATCTTTGCTGTCATGGCATCCTTGCTCTCCGACCCCGCGCGGTCGGCATCGTCCTTGTCCTTCGGCTGCTCCGGGGCGGGAAGGGAAGGGGGGCCGCCGATCTGCACCGGGGTCGCGGCCCCGAGATTGGTGCCGGGCGCCATGGCGGCCACATGGGTGGCATAGAGAATGTAAGTGCCCGCGCTGGCGGCATGAGCCCCGGCGGGCGCGACGAAGCCGACAACCGGCACGGGCGAGGCCAGCACGTCCGCGATGATCTCGCGCATGCTCGTGGCCAATCCGCCCGGCGTATTGAGGCGCAGGATGATCGCCTCGACCTTTTGAGGACTGGCGGCGAGCAGCGTATCCCTGACGTATTTGGCGGTCGCAGGGCCGATGGCCCCGGTGACGGAGATGGAGGTTACGTAACGCTGATCCGCATCAAGGGCCGTGTCCGAAGCGCTCACCGGGCCCCAGGCCGTCAGCACGATGACGACCGCCAGCATCCGCATGAGACGCACCAGGCACACGCTCCAATCTCCCTGGAGACAAGGTCCTTATGTCTTCGAGGTTGATTTTATAGCATCAATCGGCTTGGTGGACCATCAAGCCATGGGGAGCGGCCGGTTTGCAGAGACCGCATGGTTGTCAGGGTTAGCTTGGCCTTAGCCGGCACCAACGAGATCTGGGAACGTCCGAGAATGGCACCCTTCAGACCAAGGAGCTTGGTCGGCTATGGCTGCTCAGAGCTGACATTCCTTGAGCGGTCGGAAGGTGAAAGGTTGACCTCAAAGCGACATTTAACGTTGCCGCTCTCGGAGCGACGCATTGTTGGCGCAGATCGGGATCGTCTGTCCGGTCTGCACCCGGTGCAATCGCGTGGCGCCGAAAGCCGTGCCAAGCTAGTGAGGCCCGGCCTGGACCCGCGTCAGCGGCGTGCCGTCCACTGCCGTGGCCTGAGCGTTCTCCAGCTTCTTGATGTCGTCAGGCGACAGCGTCGGCCGGTCGACCCTGATCGTGAGCTTGTCGAGCCGGGCGGTCAGCGGGAAGGGCGGCTTGTAATCGGCATCGTTCACGCCGGTGAGCGTATCCGAGCCGATGTCGAAGGCCTCGTCCCATTGCAGGATCATGGGCAGCGTCTGCGGCAGCGTGATCGTCTGCACCGCCGTGCCGTCCAGCTTCAGCGTGCCCGTACCCGAGCGGCCGACCCCGCTCATGTTGTTGAACGCAAGCGTGCCGGCGCCCAGACCGTCATACTTGAAGTCGAACTCCACGGTGTGCTTGCCGGGGCCGAGAGCATCCGGCCCCTCCCACTTGACCCGCTTCAGGTCGACCAGGTTCCACAGGAACACCGGCTTACCCTTGAGCAGGTAGAAGCCATAGCCGGCGAAGCGGCCGCCCGAGGTCAGGATCATGCCTTCCGCGCCGCCCTGCGGCACCTCGATGTCGGCCGTGATCGTGTAGGAGGTGTTCAGCAGCAGCGGCGAGTCGCCCTGTGGCAGCCCCGTCATCGGCCGGGTGTAGACGAACTCAGTCCGCCCAGCGGTGATGTTCGGACGCGGCGCGACGATGCGCCCGGCCACCGAGGCATCCATGGGGAACACCTGGTACTTCCTTGCCTCTTCAACGAACATCCGCTTCAGTTCGTCGACCTTCTGCGGGTTCTGTGCCGCCACGTCGGTAGTCTGGCTGAAATCCGTGTTCAGATCGTACAACTGGAGCACCTGGTTGTTGAGCGGGTCAGGATTGGCCGCGCCGAAGGCCTCCCACGGCGCCCGGTTGACCTTGGTGCTCAGGAACCAACCGTCACGGTACAGTGCCCATTGCCCCAGCATCTCGAAGTACTGCGTCGTGTGCCGCGACGGGGCCTTGGCGTTGGCGGCGTCGAACGTGTAGGCGAAGCTCGTGCCCTCGATCGGCGCCTGCTTGATTCCGTCGACGACGTCCGGCGCGTTGATCCCGGCCGCCTCGAGGATCGTCGGCACCACGTCGACGACGTGCACGAACTGCTCGCGCAAGGCTCCCTTGTCCTTGATGCGCGCCGGCCACGAGACGGCCATGTTCTGGTTGATGCCGCCGAGCTGCGAGGCGTTCTGCTTGAACCAGGAGAACGGGGTGTCGAACGCCCATGACCAGCCGGCCGACATGTGGTTGTAGGTCTGCTCGGTGCCCCAGACGTCGTAGAACTTCATCTGGACGTCGATGGGCAGCTCGTTCAGGCCGTTGAAGAACGCCACCTCGTTGGGCGTGCCCTTCGGTCCGCCCTCCGCGCTCGTGCCGTTGTCGCCGTTGATGTAGATGACCAGCGTGTTGTCGCGCTGACCGATGTCGTCGAAGGCCTGGATCACGCGTCCGATCTCGTGGTCGTTGTAGGCCGCGTAGGCCGCGAAGACCTCCGCCTGGCGGATGAACAGCTTCCTCTCCTCGGCCGAGAGCGTGTCCCACTCCTTCAGCACGTCCTTGGGCCATGGCGCCAGCTTGGCGTCCTGGGGGATGACCCCGAGCCGCTTCTGGTTCTCGAAGATGCGCTCGCGCAGCTTGTTCCAGCCCTCGTCGAACAGGTGCATGTCGCTGATCTTCTTGACCCACTCCGCCGTCGGATGATGCGGCGCATGCGTGGCGCCGGGCGCGTACTTGAGGAGGATCGGCTTGCCCGGCTGGATCTGGTGCATCCGGTTGACGTAGTCGATGGCATCGTCGGCCATGGCGGTGACCAGGTTCCAGGTCCCGGCCGGCTTGCCGTCGAAGGGATAGATCTGCGTGGTGTTGCGGAAGAGGTTCGGCTGCCACTGGTTGGCGTCTCCGCCGATGAAGCCGTAGAAGTACTCGAAGCCCATGCCAACGGGCCACTGGTCGAACGGCCCGGCCTGGCTGGCCGCGAAGGCGGGCACGTTGTGGTCCTTGCCGAACCACGAGGTGGCGTAGCCATTGTCCTTCAGGATCCGGCCGATGGTCGCCTTGTCCTTGGCGATGATGCTGTTGTAGCCGGGAAAGCCCGTGGACTGCTCGGAGATGACGCCGAAGCCCGCCGAGTGGTGGTTGCGGCCGGTGAGGAGCGCTGCCCGGGTCGGGGAGCACAGGGCCGTGGAGAACATGCGGTTGTAGCGCAGACCATTGTTCGCGATGCGATCCAGCGCGGGCGTCGGAATCACCCCGCCGAAGGTGCTGGGCACGCCGAAGCCGGCGTCGTCGGTGATGATCAGCAGAACGTTGGGCGCGCCTTTCGGTGGCACGATGCGCGGCGCCCACCAGGGCGTGGACTGCAACGCCTCGTCCTTGATCACGCCCCCGAACTGAGGGTCCGGGGCGGGGAGCTGGCGTCCGTCGATCGTGGTGGTTGCATCCGGTGCGCCGGGCGTTCCTGTGACCTGCTGAGCCTGGGCGACGGAGATCGCCAGGAGGCTGGCGGTGGCAAGGGAGAGAGCGAGCAAGGGGGCTTTCATGCCGGCGATCCTTCGATGGCAAGCGAAGATAGGCCTGGAACAGGCAGGCCGGGTGGGGCCGTTCCGAGACGCGGCTCGGCCATGCCGGATTGCTGTCCGGAGCGACTCTGCCTGAACGCAAGGGACATTTCTTGACCGAGTTGGACCGACCTGCTCGTCCTATCCGAAAGAGTCGCGATCCTATCCTGATGGCGTAAAGGTCCAACCGGCTTGATTTTGGTCAAATGGACCTCTCCGGCTCCCGCTTTACCGTCGGATTCCTTCAGGAAGAGAGGCCACCGATCATGACCTTTGCCGCCATCGCACCAACGGCCGAGTCTCCCGGAGGGAAACCGCCGCATCCCGGCATGGCCTGGATCCCCGGCGGCCCGTTCCGCATGGGATCAGACAGGCACTATCCTGAGGAGGCTCCAGTCCATCGCGTCACCGTCGACGGCTTCTGGATGGATGCGATGCCGGTCACCAATGCTCAATTCCGCACCTTCGTGCAGGCGACCGGCCATGTCACCGTCGCGGAGACGAAGCCCGACCCGAAGGACTATCCCGGCGCGCTGCCGCACATGCTCAAGCCAGGCTCCCTCGTCTTCAGCCCGCCGAACCACCCGGTGAACCTCCAGGACTGGAGCCAATGGTGGGCGTTCGTGTTCGGGGCAAACTGGCGCCGTCCCGCCGGACCCGGCTCCTCGATCAAAGGTCTGGACGATCACCCGGTGGTGCATGTCGCCTATCCAGACGCGGAGGCCTATGCCCGCTGGGCCGGGAAGGCTCTCCCGACGGAAGCGGAGTGGGAGTTCGCGGCGCGGGGCGGACTCGACGGCGCCGAGTTTGCCTGGGGCGACGAACTGATGCCCGGCGGGCGGCCCATGGCCAATACCTGGCAGGGCGCGTTCCCGTTCCAGAACACGCGCGAGGATGGTTACGAGCACACCTCCCCAGTCAGGACATACCCGCCGAACGGCTACGGCCTCTACGATATGATCGGCAACGTCTGGGAGTGGACCACGGACTTCTACGCACCGAAGCATCCGGCCGACGCGGCCAAGCCGTGCTGCATTCCGGAGAACCCGCGCGGCGGGCGCGAGGAGGCAAGTTACGACCCCTGCCAGCCCGAGATCCGCATTCCGCGCAAGGTGCTCAAGGGCGGCTCGCACCTGTGCGCTCCGAGTTACTGCCGCCGCTATCGCCCGGCCGCCCGCCATCCGGAGCCGGTCGACACCTCCACCAGCCATGTCGGATTCCGCTGCGTGTTGCGCGGTTCCGTGGGGTCCTGAAGCAAGGAGGACAAATCATGCACCATGCAGTTCCCGCGGAAGATGCCCAGGCTAGGTCCACGAGCGGCCGATCCCGGCTCACGGGTGCGCTCGCCCGCGCGTGCCATGCGTCTCGAACCGCCCTCCTGGGCGCGACGGCGCTCGTCGCGGCCGCCGACCTGATGCCCGCCACCGCCCAGGCGCCGGCACGGCCGAACATCGTCGTGATCATGGTCGATGACCTGGGCACCTGGAACCTCAGCGCCTACCACCGCGGGATGATGGGCGGCAGCACGCCGAACATCGATCGCATCGCGAAGCAGGGAGCCCTGTTTACGGACTACTACGCCCAGAATTCCTGCACCGCGGGTCGTGCCGCCTTCATCACCGGGCAGACGCCGTATCGGACAGGCCTGCTCAAGGTCGGCCTGCCGGCCGCCAAGCAGGGCCTTCAGGACAAGGATCCGACGATCGCCGAGCTGCTGAAGCCCCTGGGCTATGCGACCGGGCAGATCGGGAAGAACCACCTCGGCGACCGCAACGAGTTCCTGCCGACGGTGCACGGCTTCGACGAGTTCTACGGCATCCTCTACCACCTGAACGCCATGGAGGAGCCGTACGAGAACGATTACCCAAAGGACCCGGCCTTCCGCGCGCAGTTCGGGCCGCGCAACATCGTGGACAGCAAGGCGACGGACCAGGACGATCCGACCACCGATCCGCGCTGGGGCCGGATCGGCAGGCAGACGATCGCGGACGGCGGCCCGCTGCCGCCGCATCCCGGGATGGACCCGGCGGCCAAGGTCAGCATGGAAACCGTCGAACCCGAGCTGGTGCGCCGCTCGCTCGACTTCATGGATCGCGCGGTGAAGGACAACAAGCCGTTCTTCCTCTGGCACAACAGCACACGCATGCACGTCTGGACGCATCTCTCGGACCAGTGGAACGGAAAGAGCGGTTATGGCCTGTACGCCGACGGCATGATGGAGCTCGACTGGGAGGTCGGCGAGCTGCTCAGGAAGCTGGACGAGCTGAGGATCGCCGACAATACGATCGTGGTGCTCACCAGCGACAACGGAGCCGAGGTCTTCACCTGGCCGGACGGCGGGAACCACCCGTTCCGGGGCGAGAAGGGCACCACCTTCGAGGGCGGCTTCCGCGTGCCGCTCGTGGTGCGCTGGCCTGGCGTGATCAAGCCTGACACCATCGTCAACGAGATCATGGCGCACGAGGACTGGATGCCGACGTTGCTCGCCGCCGCCGGCGATCCGGACGTGAAGGATAAGCTGCTGAAGGGCATGAAGGTCGGCGACAAGACCTTCAGGAACCACCTCGACGGCTACAACTTCCTGCCGTACTTCAAGGGCGAGGCCGTGACGTCGCCACGCCGCGAGGTCTTCTATTTCACCGACAGCGGCGATCTCAACGCCCTGCGCTACAACGACTGGAAGGTGAGCTTCAAGACGGTGGAAGGAAACCTCTTTAACGGCCACGAGGCAAGCACGAACGCGCCGCTCGTCACCAACCTGCGGCAGGATCCGTGGGAGCGCTACCAATCGCAATCGATGCTGTACGGCAGGTGGTGGGGCGAGAAGATGTGGACCTTCCTTCCCGCGACCACCATCGTCGGCCAGTTCCTCGATACGTTCAAGGAATACCCGCCGAGCGCGCCGCCCTCGAACTTCGGCGTCGACAAGGCGCTGGCGGCCCTGGAGCAGGGATCCCGGGGCGCCGGAAAGTAGCGGGCCTTGCCCGCTGCCTCTCCAAGCTTGGCCGGGTCCGGGTTTGCGGCGGGACGCTCCCGACGCGGCAGGCCCAATGGCTGGATCGGTTCGGCGCCGTCAAAAGTCGTCGGATCCGTCCTTGCACCGGTAGCCGATGAAGCATTGCGGGTTGTTGGAGCTCGGAACCCAGGCCGGCTCGGGGAACTGGTCAACCAGGCACTCCGCGCCACTCCGGACGAAGCGGGCATAGGTGGTGGGACTGGTATCGAGCACGACCGCGCCTTCCCGCATGACGAGCTTGCGGTTGGCGCCGCAGGTCCGCTGCGACGTCGGCGGCCCGACCTGGGCGGACGCGGACGTCGTCGCCGCGGCGAGGGCAAGGACTGTCAGCACACATCTGATCATCGGTTCCTCCTATCCGCTGGAAAGCGACGCCTCATTGGCTTCCACCGCTCCCGGGGGCAGCCGTTCCGTGTCCTCGCGGGAAGCTCCCGCCACGCCGCGGGTCCAGGCCGGCGCATGGCCTGTCCGCCAAGCGGTGGGTGTCTGTCCCGACCAGCGGCGGAAGGCTCGCGTGAAGGCGCTCGCCTCGGAATAGCCGAGCGCCGCCGCGATCTGGCCGAGCGGCACCCCGGTGTGGGCCAGCAACTGGCGCGCGATCTCGAACCGGCCCTCGTCGACCAGCCTCCGGTAGCCCGTCCCGTCGGCGTGCAGGTGCCGGCTCAGGGTCCGGCGGTGCAAGGCCAGGCGATCCGCCACCGTTGCGGCCGAGCACTGGTTGGTCAGGATCTCCGTTCGCAGCAGCCGTCGCAGGTCCTCCTTCCAATCCTTCTCCGCCGAGGCCTCGAGGTCCTGGACGCAGGCCGCGAAGACTTGGCGGAAGACCGGATCCGCGCCGGAGACGCGGTGCCCGAGCCAGTGCACCGGAAAGACGAGGGCGGCGGTCTCCTGGTCGAACCGCACGGGAGCGCGGAAGAAGCGGCGGTAGGGCTCCGGGTCGGCTGGCGCGTGCCGCGGCAGCAGCACCTCGTCCAGCTCCCAGTCGCCGCCGCAGAGCGCCCGCATGATGTTCACGGCAATGGCCATGGCCGCGTCCGAGATCTGGTCGGGGCTTTCGACGCCCGGCTGATAGACGGCATAGCCCAGCATCGCCACGTCACCGGACGCCGTCAGCGTCTGGGCGGCGCCCCGGTCATGGAGATGCAGGTGCGCAACCAGGGTGCCGAGGGACTCGCCCACGGTCGGCGAGTGTTGCATCAGCCCACCCACCGGACCAATGGTGGACAGGGTTCCCCTCTGCCCGACGAGGAGACCGAAATGCGGGCAGCGCGTCTGCGCGACGCAGCGCGTGAGCAGGCGGCCGAAGGCGGCATAGGGCATGACGTTGTTCTCGTCGTCGAACAGCCGCGGGTCGAGGCCGGCCTGACGGATCACGTCATCCGGATCGGCTACGAACGAGCGCAGGAGAGGGACGATCTCCTTGGCGACACCGACCCGGATGACCCCTGCCGAAGGCACCCGACGCGTCCTCGCGGCGGGCGAGGGATCCCCACCGAGACGGTGACCTGGAGGAGAGGATGGTGCGATCGCGTGCATCTGCGGAACCTCATTGCTTTCGGCTCGCCGGTCGTTCAGCAACCCCGGGACTGCCCGTTGCCACGATGGAGCGCGGCTGCCCCGGTCGGACGGAAGGCGTCACGCCGAGGCCCCTAGTGGCCCATACCCTTATCGAGAGTGCTACGCCATGAATGGACTCCGTCAGAGAGCTGGGCACGGGCTGTCAGGGCGGACGCCCATTTCCTGGACGCTAGCAACTCAAGGGGCGCCGCGCCTGTAGCATCGGGTAGTTTACGCAGTACGGGGTATTCAGTGCTGGGGCGATGATGCCTGGAGGGCTACCTCCGCCGCCGTCCGCGCCGGCACCGGGAAGCCGGCCTTGCGGGCTCCCTCGGCCAAATGGACGGCATCCTCCGGCCGGTAGTTCCGCTTGGCCATCTCGTCGTCCCAATGCTCGAAGAAGGGCGGGCGCATGCGCAGGAACGTATCGTGCGCCTCGGCAGCTTCCCGCGCCTTGCCGAGCTGGGCGTAGATGACGGCGGCGACGAAGTGGTAGAGCGGGAACTTCTCCAGCGCCGACTGCTGGATGAGCACCTCCGCGCGGGCGTAGTCGTGCTGCATGTACGCGTAAAGCGCCAGAAACCCGCTGTAGAAGCCGGAATGGCCTGGGTTGCGGGCAAGCGCCTGCTCGATCAGCTCGGCGCCGCGCTGCCACGCGCCTGCTTGGCTGAGACAGCTCCCGAACGCCCCGAGCAGCTCGGTGTCGTTCGGGTTCAGCAACACCGCCCGCTCGCCCACCTCCAATGCCTCGGTGGGCTTCCGGGCGAAGAACAGCGCCATCATCAGGGCCTGGAGCGCCCGCCCGTTCTCCGGATCGAGGCGGATGGCGCGTCGGGCGGCTTTGAGCGAGCGTTGGATCGGAGGACTGGATCCCGCCCCCAGATTGAACCCGAACCGGTCCTCGTCGAGATACAGGACGGACAGCATCGCCCAGGCGGTGGCATAATCCGGATGGACCGCAACGGCCCGCTCGAGGCAGGTTCGGATCGCCCCATGGCTGTCCTCGGTCAGCGCGGCCCGGTAATCGTAGAACCGGAGCGTGCACGCATAGGCTTCGAGGTCGTCGGGTGGGCGGGAGCCGGTTCGGGTCTGGTCGGCCCGTTGGATGATGCCGTAGGGCTGCGCCACGGCGGTGGCGACCCTGCGCGCGACGGCGTCCTGGATCGTGAAGAGGTCCCGGACCTGCAAGTCCTCGTCGTAAGTCTGCGACCACAGCACGGCGCCAGTCTGGCCATCGAGGAGTCGGCTCGTGATGCGCAGACGCTGCGCCGCGGCCCGGACGCTGCCCTCGAGCACGTAGCGGACGCCAAGCTCACGGCGGATGCGAGACGTATCGGTTCCGGGCGGGATGCTGCGCGACGTCTCCCGGCCGAGGACGGTGATCTCCTTGAAGCGGGCGAATTGGCTCAGGATCTCCTCGGTCAGGCCATCCGCGTAGGTCTTGGCTGACGGCTCGCCCAGGGCCGCGAACGGCATCACCACGAGGCTCGGCCCGCCGGGCGGCAAAGGAGCCGGTGCTTGTGGCGTGCGGAACGCGCCGTCGCGCCACGGGGCCCACAGCCCGAGGCCGACCGTACAGATGATCGCGGCCGCGGCGCCGAGTCGAAGGACCCACCACCGCCTCGATGGCACGGCGGCGGGAGTTCCGGTCGGTGACGCGGGAATTGAGGGGGGATCGGCCGCTTGCGGCGCGCGCCAGGCGAAGTGCGGGACGTACCCTCCCTTGGGGATGGTGATGACCACCGGGTCCGACAGGCCATCGGAGAGATAGTAGCGCTCAAGCGCCCGGCGCAGCCGTCCGGCCTCGATGCGCACGGCCGGGTCGTTATGGGCATCGAAGTCCGCATTGCGCTCGAACACCTGGGTGCCGATGGCATAGGCCTTGATGCGCTCAGCCCGCCCGGCGAGCGTCTCCTCAACGACATAGCGCAGGAACCGGCGCGCCCGGGCAGGTGCGTCGAGGTCGGGGCTGGCGAGGAGGATATCGAGCTGGGCGCGCACGTCTTCCGCCGCAGGCGGCGACTGCGCCTGCGGCGAGGCACCGACAGTGCCGTCGCCTCCGCCGAGCATGGATCGGTCCGTTGTCCGCGGGCGTCATGGGACGCCTCTTCCCGTAACTTACCGTAATTTACTTCCCATCGGCATGGTATGGGTCGATGCTGACATTTGTGCGACGGCGCACCTGCGCCGCCCGAACCCGGCAACGGGGCTGCACCATGCATCACGCCATCCAGGCCGCCATCGCCCGCTTTCCGGACCGGGGACATGCCATCGAGGAGCTGGCGCGGATGGACGACAACTTCCAGTCGCTGTGCGAGGATTTCGCCGCCGCGCAGGCAGCCCTCGTGCACTGGGAACGATCGTCCTCACCCGTGAGGGAGGCGCGCTGCACCGAGTACCGGGAGCTGGTGCGGGATCTCGCTGCCGAACTCGCGACAGAGTTGGATCGCCACACGCAACGATAGCAGATTTCCATAAGGTCGGGCTACGGATCAGGGCGTCATCGAACGGCAGGAATTGGCACGGGGCTGACCTAAGCGGAATGTCCGCTCAATCTGCGAACACCGGACGTTCCTGAGGGCCAGGGAATTTCCTGAGCTGACCCCCTCCGGACCTTTGATGCTTTGGCGTCGCATGCAATTGCACTTCGGCCGATCCTTCCGGGTTGCATCGATTAGCGCGCCTCCTGCGCAAGGAGGCGTATCAAGGGGTAGCATCTCGCTCGCGCTTGCCTTCGCTGCCATCGATGCCGCGGTTGGCGGCAACCTGTACGGTGGTCGTGTTCGCGACCATGGTGCAGGGACTGAGCCTGAGTGCGATCCTGGACGGGCGATCTGACCGCCCCACGGAGCGGGTCCGTTCCGTTTTTTGGACCGACGGCTGTCCGTCCCCGGTTGATCAGGCGGATCCCTTGAGCGCCAGCCGTGCCAACTCGGCTGCGATCCCGCGGACCTCGTTGTCGGCATAGTCGCCCACGCGCGTCCGCGCGGGTGTGACGGTCGGCTCTCCGACCTGATCCCTCTCGACCGGGAAGGTGTAGGACCGGCCGTCGGGCGTGAAGGTCACGACGATGCTTCCGTTCCTCCGCTCCAGGCTAAAGTCATCGGTTTTCAGGGAACCCATCGCTCACCTCCAGTCCCGGTGAGGGACACGCCTGATAATTCGGCCAGAATGGGGCCGTCACCCGGCCATGCTGCCGAGAGCGGCCTGGCACGCCTGCTCGCAGCGGCGGCAGGACTCGGCGCAGATGCGGCAGTGCTCGTGCATGCCCGCATGGCGCTCGCACTCCTCTGCGCACAGGCGGCAGGCGGTGGCGCAGGCCTCCAGCATGCGGCGGATTACCTCCTCGTTCGATCCCGTCCGGCGGGTGGCCACGGAGCCGGTGGCGGCGCAGACGTCGGCGCAGTCGAGGTTCAAGCGTATGCACTGCGTCAACTGCTGCACCATGTCCTCGCCCAGGCAGGCGTCGGCGCAGGAGGTGCAGACCTGGGCGCAGGAATAACATTCCTCGATGCACCGGATAAGGGCATCGTTGGTGCTACCCTTCACGCGCGGATGTGTGCTGATCATCTGTTGAGCATGCATCGGTCGCCTCCAGCGAAGTTCCGTCATGGAGTAGGGAGCAATGTACTGTGATCAATCGATGATCCAGTGACCTGCCGGTCATTCTTGCGTTCCGGCAGATGCGCCCGCTCGAGCAACATGGACTGACACTGCCTTGTTCCTGGCAGTTCCCGCTCCGCGTACGGTGGCGTACCAAGTGAGACCTGCGCTCTGCCGGCGAACCTCTGCACGGCTTAGTGGCGTCGGCGGGGCGGGCGGGGAGCCTCCTCCGCTCGTCCCTGTTCGCCGTCGCGGTCAACGGTGATCTCGTTCAGGTGGCGCGGGGCCGGAGGGTTGTCGCCGGCAGGCCAACCCTCACGTTGCCGCGTGCGGTCCCCGTCGGCCTCCTCGGTCTGGTCGTGCAGGAGCACCACATTGGTCGGGAACGGAAGGTCGACTCCGGCCTCGGTGAGCGCCTGCTTGATCGCTTCGATCACCCTTCCGCGGGCATGCACCACGTCGGCCTGGTGCGGCTCTGTCCACCAGCGCACCCGGAGGTTCACGGTCGACCCCGCGAGCTCCCACGGGATTGCTTCCGGCGCGGGATCGGCGGCCACCCCGGGCAGCCCCGTCAGCGCATGGCGGATCACCTCGCAGGCTTTCCTCACGTCGTCGCCGTAGCCGATCCCGACATCGTACTCGCTGCGACGGCGCTCGAACGCGGTGTGGACGGTCACCGACTCGGTGTAGACGCTGCTGTTGGGGATGATCACCCGCTTGCCGTCGTAGGTGCGGATCAGCGTGGCGCGCGCCTCGATGCGCTCGACCGTGCCCTCGTGCTTGCCCACCACGATCTGATCGCCCTGGCGGAAGGGCTGGCGCAGGAGCAGAAGCAGGCCGGCGAGCCAGTTCTGGAGGATGTCCTTGAAGGCAAAGCCGATGGCAATCGAGCCCACCCCCAGGGTGGCGAGGATGTCGGCAGGCTTGACCGACGGGAACACGATGGTGGCGACCACGAGCAGGCCGAGCATGATGATCGACCAGCGGGCAAAGCCGGCCAGCAGCGAGGCGAGGTCCGGACGGCCGCGATGGTTGAAGAACCGGGATACTGCGGCCCGCACGCCCGATCCGATCCCGAGGAAGATCAGGAACGCCAGGAGGGCGATGCCGAGATTGGGCAGGATCCACCAGAAGCCCGTGATGAAGCCCTCGATCCGCTCCAGCGTAATGCTGGCGTCCGTTTCCATGACGTCGCTCCCGGTCGTGCTCTTATGGTTCAGGCGGAACGTGCCCGGAGGGCACGTGTTCCGGCAAGGCACTCGAAGAGGCGGCAATCCTCACGTGGCAAGTTCGTCAGGACGGCACTCAAGGGTGCCGTGGCTGAGCCTACGGCCTGACGACGTCCTCCAGGGTGGGCTTGCCTGCCCCGCGACCCGCTTCCTGGATCACGGCAATCGTGCCGTCCGTCTCCAGGATCACGGCTGTGGCCTGAGCTCCGTCCGAGATCCCGTTGGATCGCAGCGCGGCCATGATTTCCTCGCGCGTGATCCGCTGCGCCCGCATGGCGCCCTCGAGGAACCTGCCCTGGTGCATGATCAGGGTCGGCTCGCTCTTCACCAGGTTCTGAAAGCCAGGCGAGCGAACGGAGAGCCAGGTGATCACGAACTGAAGGAACACCAGAAGGGCCATGGCAAGGATCCCTTCAGCGAGCGCCACCGACTTGCTCAACAGCACGGTGGCTAGGATGGAACCGAGCGCCACCGTGACCACCAGATCAAAGGCGTTCAACTTGGTGAGCGTGCGCTTGCCGGAGATCCGCAGGATCGCCACGAGGGCGGCGTAGGCCAATGTCCCCACGAGGAGAACCCGCCCCAGCCCAGCCCATGAGTCAAACACCATGGACGGCTCCCTCCTTGGGGCTGTGCGGGGCCGCGACCCTCGCGCGCTCGATCCTGACCAGCACCGCCCGGCGGTCGCTAGGGGCAAGCCGCGCCGCCTCGGCGGTCTCGGCCAGCCTGCCGAGATGCCGGGTCACCGCGTCCCGCGCTTCCCCAGAATGGAGAACGGACGCAAGCTGCCCCAGAACATCAGCCATCCGGATCAGGACGGCCGGGATCTCCTGCCCCGCCTGCCGGACCGGATCGAAAGCGGCATCGGCTAAGCCTTGCACGTCCGAGCGCTGGGCGATCACCCGCACCGCCCCGTCCTTGTCGCGTAACGTGATCGGCAGAAGGGCGCGCTGGAAGATCTCCTCCAGTGCGGCGCCGAGGCGGTCCACCACGGCAATGGCCGTGTACGGGTCGTTGATGCCGGGCGAGAGCGCCCGCAGGGCAATTTCCACAAGCTGACGCAACCCGTATTCCAGGTCCTGTGCCGGACTGCGTTCCTCGCCTACGACGAAAGCGTCCCTGATGGTTTCGGCTGCATCATCCGCGAGCGGAGCTGCGCCGTGGACGGTCACATGCTCCCCGCCTTTGAGGACGAAATGCCCGGCTCGCACCTTCACCTGAAGGAGGACAGATTTCCGGTAAGCCACCGACACGAGCCTGTCGTAGTCGACTACCTGGATATAGCCGCTTCGGCCGAGCGATACGATGCCGGCTGTTGGCGGGATCTCCTCCGGCGTGGCGTCATCGCGCTTCCCCGGCTCGGAGAGCATGTCATCGACATTGTTGTGCAGGTCGTCCGCCACCCGTGCCACGATGCTGTCGGCCACGATGGCGCGGGCAACCTTGTGGACGTAGAACAGCAGGGCGAACAGACACGCGATGGTCAGGACGCTGCCGATGCTCACGGCGGCGTGGGGCACACCCTCGGAGCCGAGGGTCTCGTCGAGGCTGCGCAGCACGACGAGCACGTACAGGATGGTGCCAAGGAACAATCCGAGCACGGTCTGGATCTGCCGGTCGCCCATGAAGGTGGGGATCAGGCGCGGCCCGAGTTGATTGGCCGCCAGTGTCAGAATGACGAAGGTGACGGAGACCACGAGCGAGAACATGGTCATCAGGCCGGAGAGCAGGCTCGACAGGAGCCCGCGGGCGCTGCTGGCGTCGCCGCCATAGAGCCACCAGAACTCGCCGTCGTCCCAGTCCTCAAAGAGGGAGGGGCCGAATGCGAGAACCCAGTAGGCCAGCGCGAGCGCCAGGATGCTGAGGATCAGGGGGATGATCCAGAGCTGCCCACGCAGGAGGATGATGGCGTTTCGGATGCGCTCCATGTCCCGTCAACCGCCTCCGCTGGGGTGGGATCCATCACGGAGGCGCCAGCACGACAGAGGGCTGGGAGACATCCGCTCGCCGGTGCCCGTCGGCCACGGCTCCCATGCCGGCCGCGAACAGCATGGCAATGACTGGCTCGCCAACGTGCGGGCCGATGTGCTCGCCGGTATCGTTGTCGCCCTTGCCACGATCCCGGAAGCAATCGGCTTCTCCATCACCGGCAGCCGCCCCGGCATGATCTCGGCGGCAACCGCTGCAACCGCCGTGCTAATGCCCCCCTCGTGCGGGATCACGGCCTTGAGTATCTCCTCGCCGCGACAATCCTTGCCGGGGTCATCCAGGTTCCAGCGGGCTTGTGCCGCTTCGGCTATGCGATGCACTTCGTCTCACGGTCTGTCATGACCGGCTTCGTCGACTCGCCTGCCATCATGATCTTCATGGCGCTATTGCCCGAGATAATCGGTCCTAATGGAGGGTCGCAGGGCCTGCCGCGTGCTTGGCTCCTGAGCCAGGCACGCCCGCAGTGAAAGTGCCGGACGCTCCCATGTCGGCGCCAACTGGTGAGAGGCCGATTGTTGCCATGGTCCTGCTATGGTGCAGAGCGCACAGCCGTTGAACCAGCGGCTGTCGCTCGCGGTTATAGCGGTAAGACAGCTGCTCCAGGCGCCAGTCCTTCCAGGGCTGAGGGTGCAGGGCTCCCTCGATGATGCTCCTCTCCTGCTCATAGCGTCTTTCCAGATCCGCCAGGAGCGCAAGTGCTCGCTCGATCATCGCCTCCGCTTGCGTGCTTTCCTGGACAGCCGGATCGGCTGAGGTGCGTGACGGAGCAATCCTGTGCAAGGTGGTCATTTGCAGTTTCTCCCATCATGACACGAGTAGCATGGGGGCGCGGGCCGGATCGTAGAGTTGCGTTGGCACGTCTTCTGCCGTGCAGACAAACCGGTGGTGCTCACTGCGGATCGTCCGGTAGCACTCGCACGCCTCCGTCTCGAGGCCCGTGCGGTCAGCAATCAGTACATGGGCGCGGCCGCGTTTGAGTAGGCCAGCTTCCTCCATCCTGCCCATGGCTGTCGTGACGCCGGCGCGCCGCACGCCCAAGGTTCGGCTGAGAACCTGATGCGTCAGAGGGATTTCATTGCCCGTCATGCGGTCGTGAATTGTCAGCAAACACCTTGCAAGCCGCTGTTTGAGGGAGTGGCACGAGTTGCAGACGGCAAGTTGCGCCATCTCCACCATTGCGGCCTGCGCATAGCCCAGCAGGATCTCCCGGAGAATGGGAACCTCGTCCAAGGCCTGGTGGAGGTCCTCCGCTGCAATCCTGAACGCCGACCCCTCCGTCTGCATCACGCAGCGGTGCTGGGTTCGTCCGGTCCCAAGAACGAGGGGCAGGCCGAGGAAGTCGGAGCACCCCAGAAACCCGATCTCAAGGAAGCCTCGGCCCTCCACCCGGGTCAGCAGGGATGCCGCGCCTTCTTCGATGAAGTAGGCATGGGTCAGCTGAATATTGCGCTCATGCAGGATCTGGCGCCGCTTCAGCGGCACGAATTCGAGAAAGGGCCGAAGCTGGTCGAGGGCGTTGCCAGGTAGTGCTGCCAGGATGCGGTTCCTGCAGAGGGGCGGGGAGGTGGCCAGTCCTGGGCGGTAGCCCTTTACATCCTGCGGACGCGCGAGAAAGCGGGATGGGCGGTCCAGGCTGGTCAACATCACGGATCTCCACAACTGGTCCCGGTTATTGAGACAGGAGGGCCTCTTGGCCTTTCGATATGCCTGAAGCGATAATGGTCGCTATGGCGGTCCCTGTGCAGTCAGGCCAAACCGCAGCCGTGTCAGGTTTATCCTGACAAAGGTTCAGGCTCATGTCCCGTCAAGATCACCGGTCCAATCCTGTGAGAGCACGTACCTGACGATCTCGGCCCGGGTGCGCAGTTTGAGCTTGGCCGTCGCGCGGGCCTTATAGGTCTCCACACTCTTGACACTGACCTCGAGCCGGGCCGCAATTTCCTTGTTCGTGTAGCCTTGTGCCGTGAGCTTCAGAACGTCCTGCTCCCGGGGACTCAACTCCTCACCGTTGGTGGCACCGTCAGATCCGGTAGGTTGGTGCGAATTGCTCGCCAGTGCCTTCTCGGCCACCGATGGATCCAGATAGACGCCGCCGGCCATGACGGCGCGAATGGCCTGTGCCAGATCCTCGGCGGCGGAGCGCTTCAGCAGATACCCCCGGACACCCAACTGGAGCAGGCGCTGGACATAGGCGCGATCCTCGTGAACGGTTAGGGCGAGGAGCTTCACCTCAGGACAGGTCTGAGCCAGCCTTTCCGCCAATTCCAAGCCGCTGAGATCGGGCATCGAGATATCGATGACCGCAACGTCGGGGCTGGACTGACAGATCAGCTCAAGGGCCATTTGGCCACTGGTTGCTTCCCCGATCACCTCGAACTCGGATGAGCTCTGCAGCAGGGCCTTCACCCCGGCCAGCACCACGGGGTGATCGTCGGCCAGAACGACATGGATGGGACGCATGATGGTCATCTGCTCACTCGATGGGGATCTGAAGGAAGAGTGTCGTGCCGGCGCCGGGTGCGGACTCGACAGTCAAGGAGCCATCAAGAAGGGCAAGGCGCTCCCGCATGCCGATGAGGCCGAGGCGGCCATCCCCGATGGCCTCGGGATCGAAACCCTGCCCATTGTCCTCAATGACGGCCCGCAGGGCGCGATCCCGGAATTCCAGGACGATGCTGACACTGGTTGCCGCAGCATGGCGCACCACATTGGTAAGCGCCTCTTGGATGATGCGGTAAGCCGCGGTTTCGATCGAAGGCGGCAGGCGGCGGCCCTCACCTAGGCTTTGGAGGTCTGCCTTGATGCCAGAGAGCCGGCTCCACTCGTGCAGATAGGTGGCGAGCGCCCTCTCCAGTCCGAAGTCGTCGATGGCTGTGGGACGCAGGTCAATTGCGGCGCGGTGGATGTCGCGGCCGATCTCGTTCGTTAGTCCCTGGAGCCAATTCACCTGATCCCGGAGCGCTTCAGCCGGCGCGCTGCCCGCGAGGGCCTGTTCGAGGCCCTTGAGCCCGAGCGACAGGCCCGTGACCGTCTGGCCGACCTGATCGTGGAGGTCGCGGGCGATACGCCGCTGCTCGTTCTCCTGCGCCTCGGCAAGGCTTCTGAGCAGGTGCGCCCGCTCTGCCTCACTCGTCTTTCGCAAGGTCACGTCGGCCGCGACGCCGTGGATCTGGCGGGCCAGATGAGGCTCGCTTAAGGGGCAGCGGCCGGTCATGCGCACCCAGCGCGTCTGGCCATTCCCGTGCGCGGCCCGAACCTCGATATCGACAGCCTCGTCCTCATCCAGGCAGCGCCGAAAGGCCAGGCGCATGGTATTGCGGTCTTCTTGGTGGAGCGCCGCGAAAAATCGATCAATGGGCCAGTTTGTGTCAGTTTGGCCCAACGTAGTTCCTTCCGGCAGGTTGAAGAGAGCCCGCATGCGTTCCGAGCCGGCAATCTCCCCGCGATCCGGATCAAGCCGCCAGGTGCCGAGTTCCGCCGCATCGACAGCAAGATCGCGTCCCGCCTCGGTCAGACTGAGTTCGAGGGCGGCGCGTCGCCTCTCCTCGTTCCGCCGCTGGGCAATATCTCGGGCGACCAGGAAGGCGAGCCCCCCTGCGAGAGCAAAGCTCGCGATGCCACCTCCGATCAGGGCGTAGAGCGACCGTAGGACCGGAGTATGCAGTGCTTCGGCCGGGATCCCGAAATGAACGGACCACCCGCTCGGGCGGGAGAGCCTGCGGAAGACGGACTCCACCTCGACCCCTTCCAAGGTCCTCCCGCCATAAAACCCTTCGGCACCTCGGGCGGCAGCATTGCGGAGGGCCGGGCTGGCAGGGCGACCGAGCTCAATGTCCTCGGCTCGCGTGCGGGCGACGATGTTGCCTCTTGCATCGACGATAGCGCCGACCCATCCATCCGGGGCGCCGGCGGTGCGCAGAATCCCACCAATGCCGCTCGGAACAAGGCCGACGGTCAGAATGTACCGGAATTGTCCTTCGCGCATGACCGGCACCCGCAAAGGAACGAGCCGCTTGCCGGAGAGGCGACCGACGGGGCCGATGCCGCCAATGGCGGTTTTGCGCTCCCGCAGGACTTCCTCGAAACTTCCATCATCATAGGGTGCGCCCAACTCCTCACCAAAGGGCCTGAGGATATTCAAGACCTGGATTCGGTCGAGGGTCGCGAGTGACACCGTCTCCCACAGCGGCCGGGCGGCTGTGAGACGCTGTGCCTCCTTGTAAAACACGGCTAGGTTCGGGACATCGAGATGGATTGAGCCCGCGAGGGTCTCTGCGACCTCCAACTCCTTGTCGAGTTCCGCTCGGACTTGCTCAGTCACCTGCTGAACGGCCAAAACAGCCGCCCGCCGGGCTTCCGCTCGCTCGCGGTCGGCGGTGATATAGGCCATCCATCCGGCAAACAGGATAACAGGAATGACGGCAGCCAGCGCCAACGAGAGCACGAGGAAACGGACGCTGCCCTGGCGTTCAGAGCGCTGTGCCTCTGGTGCCATCTTCATAACCCGTCGGTCCCCCACATCCGTTTCCCGCCAACTTCCTCTGGAGTCTGCCTATGGTACATAGGGCGCCTATCGGGACAGGCATGAGGCCACGACCATAAACCGACATGGTACAGAAATGCACCATCTATGAACAGCGAGCGCTGAAGGTCGAGTTGAACTGTCGTCGCCTGGGGGCAAGTTAGAATAGAGAGAGTTGCGATACCCGACGCCTTGGACCGTATGGTATGACTGGGTTAAATCATGGACGCCACCCGTTTCTGCTTGCGGCAGGCGTGCTTGCCGCGTCCTTATCCACGGCGGCGGCGGATGGTTCGAGAGACATGGGAGCACTGTCGCTGCTCCTGGCGCCGAGCCAAGCCGCCGGAGGCGATGTCGTCAGCAGTGACGAAAGAATCCGGGCCCGGCTTGCCGAACGAGGCATGCAGGACATCCAAAACCTGAGGCGGGAGGGCGATGTCTACCGAGCCGATGCTGTGTGGTACGGAGAAGCCGTCGATGTTCATATCGACGCGGCCTCTGGGGAGATCAAACAGCCGGAGCGCCTCAATAGTAAGCAGGTTGAGACCATTCTCAGGATCTCCGGGTGGCGCCAGGTCGGACAGCCAGAGCGGGCAGGTGACTTGTTCAGTGTCCTCGTACAGAGTGAAAGTCGACCTTTCATCCTGAAGATTGACGCGCGCACAGGCAGGATCATCGAGGCTGCTGAAAACACCTTTCCTCAGGAGGAGGTGCCGACCTCCCAGGATCTGCCGCAACGTTGAAGAACAGTGGTATACGCCTGCCAGGTTGAGCTGAACTTGACCGATTAGGTGAGCTTGTAAGGTTGAGCAGAGTTCGGCGAGCGATCTGGTGCGAGCCCAGTCTCTGGTTGGTCTTCTTTTGCAGGCCCCAGTTGAGTGCGCTGTATAGCCTCGTGCCGGCTAAAGTCGCCTTTGCAAGCCAAATCCGTCATCCGATCGAGTTCCTGCAGGACCCAGCGCCTTGCTCTCGCGTCGCGCCTCATCATACGCTCCATTACCAACTGCGCTCTCACACCAACGCGCGCAACCATGGAACGGGTTCCAATCGTGCCGTCTCAATGGACCTCCAGGTACGAGGGTAGACCAGAGAAAATCAGGGAAGGGTCGGCCCAGCGTGAAGTTTGCTCCTGGAGAGCGAACCGTGGAGCATTGCTCGCATATCTCTCCGGCTCGGAATGTCAGTACAGTAGCGTACCTGCGACTGCAGATGCTCCGCTGCTGAGGGGAACGGGGATCAACCCTTGATGTTGGACTGATGACAGGTGCCTTACTTCGGCTTGTCATTTCGACATGTGACTCCTAGATCGCGGGAGAGCCCAGTTCTCGGAACTGGGCTCTCTTGCATTCGCTCCCACGCGGAACAGCACAAGCAGCGCCGCCGAGTGAAACGAAGGCGGAATTAGGCACAATAAGGTTGCTGCAAGAATCATCGGATTTCGTTCGAGATGTTCTAGATTGGTTGTTTCATGAGAGCCGCTTGCTCAATCTGAAGCCATACTCGAGCCGGAGTGGAACCGAGGATGCGATGTCGCCCAAGGCATGACTATTCAAACTGAGTGAGGAAGACAGGCCATAATGTGGGCTTGCCTGCCGTTCCACTCGGTCAACCAGCAGACCGCTTGTGCGTGACTTCGTCTGTATGCCCTGCACCTTACCGTCCCTCCGGTCATTCTGAGCTCCGGTCTTCATCTTGGAGGCACGAAGCACATTGCTTGCTCCTTCCTTTGACTCCATTAGGTTTCGCTGTGGGCAGTATCCCGATGTCGCCTGCGCTCGTCACGATCAGCATGGCAAGCGAAGTGACTAGCCCTCGGATTTCGCCGTGCCTGCCCGTTTTATAGTTCGGTAGTGTACTCAGTCTGCGCAGCAGCGGCATTGGCTCGAAACCAAACCTGAGCGCGAGGATTCAAACTCCATGCGCCGGTGGGCGCAATGTTTAGATACCGAACACAGGGAGAAGGGTACATGCATTCACGTTTCATCATTGGCATGATGGCTGGAACATTCCTGTCCGGAGCCGCTTGGGCTCAAACCACTACGGCGCCCGCGGGCCAGGGGCAGCAGGGTGGCACGGCGGCTCCGATGAACCAGGGCCAGGGGACAACGGCAACCCAAGGTGCAGTCAGGCCGCAGCAAGGAGCTGGGATGCAGCAGGGTGCCAACATTCAGTACATCACACAGAACCGTGCCGACCTGTGGCGAGCATCAAAGCTCGAAGGGGTAAATGTCTATAACCAAAACAACGAGCGAATTGGCGATATCAGCGAGGTTCTGGTCAACCGGCAAGGGCAGGTTGAGGCTGTCGTAATCGGCGTTGGCGGGTTCCTGGGAATCGGCGAGCGCAGTGTTGCAGTACCGTACAATGCCCTGCAGTGGCAGAACGAGGAGCGGACCGCCATGTCGGCGAATGCACCTGGAGCGGCACAGAACACAACGACGGGTACCGGGACAGCAACACCTGGGAATACCGCAGCAGCGAACAATCCGCCAAACGCCGGAACGAGCGCTGCAAATCAGAGCCGGCAGGCCGCAGTGGATGCTCCTGCGAACAATCCTGCTATGAACAACAGTTCGGCATCGCCGGCTACAACAGGTGCCGTGGCTACGAACCGTCGTGTTTCCGACACCGCGGGAGACAGGATGCGCGACTACCCGGAACGGGCTATCCTGCCGAACGCGACGAAGGAGCAAATCGAGAACGCACCCGAGTTCCGATACGCCCAATGATAAGCTAGGAGGAGCCCGTTATGCGGGCTCCTCCTTACATGGCAGCAGTTCTCATCGATTCTCAGATAGACCGATATATTCGCGGTCGTGATAGCGAGTACTGGTCAGCAGAAATCTCTAGACGGACAGCTGGTTGCGTCCGGAGAGTGATAGCACGCCGTATCTTCAAGAGTTATCTTCCCGCATCAACGGCCCGAAGGGATCGTCAACTCTCTCAGTGAACGACGCGAGGGCTGGGTCTTTCCCTTAGCGAACATTATCCTTGGTGCCTCTATGGTGCTCTGATCCCTATCTGCCGGAGCCAGTCAGAGAAGCTGCGTGAAGGCGGGGGAGGGGTGCGAGCGAGCAGAATCGCACCTTCCTTCGTTTTGCGGATCTGGAGGACGCGTGTGTGGAACTCCTCCAGGCCTGGTCTGTGTCCGATGGATAAGACGGAGGCGCCTTTCAGCTCATTATCGAATAGGGACAGCATGGAAGCCTGGTTCTCGTCATCGAGAGCTGAGGTTGCCTCATCCATGAAAACCCAACGTGGCTTGTGAAGAATAATGCGGGCGAAAGCGATCCGTTGTTGCTGGCCGAGGGACAGGGACTGGTCCCAGCGCTTGTTCTCGTCGAGAGCGCCTAAGAAATCGCTCAGGCCGCACCGCTCGAGAGCTGCCCTTACATCGTCATCTGAGAAGGCATCCGGCGCTGCAGGATAGCATAATGCAGCACGCAGGGTTCCGAGCGGAAGATAAGGACGCTGCGGCAAGAACATCATCTGTTCGCCGGGAGGCACCTGGATCTGGCCTGAACCCCAGGGCCAGAGACTTGCAATGGCGCGAAAGAGGGTGCTCTTCCCTGACCCGGACTCCCCCGTAATGAGGACCCGCTCACCTGTCTTGACTTCGGCAGTTGCACTTTCGAGGATGATGCTGCCGTCACTCAGGGCAATGGAGAGGTTCTCAAATCGTAACCAGTCGTGGGGGTGTGGCGCGATCTCGATTTTACGGTTTTCCGCTATTGTTTGCTCAAGATCTTCTGCGGCCTGCCGGAAGGTGACTATTCTGAGCAGCGCCGAGCGCCAGTCCGCGATCTTCGGGAAATTATCAACAAAGTACCTCAGCGATCCTTGGACCATGCCGAACGCGCCAACAACCATCATCATCTCCCCAAAGCTGAGACGCTCGGCGAAGTACCCAGGTGCGGCAGCCAGGATCGGCACCACGATGGCGAGCCACCCGTAGCCTGATGTGATCCATGTCAGGCGCGCGAGAGCGCCGGACAATTTGCGTGTCGCCAGAAGGACTGTGTTGACGGTGAGATTCAGGCTCCGTCGCTCATCCCGCTCGCCGTTGTAGAGTGCGACGCTCTCAGCGCTCTCATTCACCCGGACGAGTGCGAAGCGCAGGTCCGCTTCGCGCGCATACCGAATCGTGTTCAGGCGGATGAGAGGGCGTCCGACGAGCCAGGTAAGCCCGGACCCGATGCTCGCATACGCGACGGCTATCCAGACCATGTAGCCCGGGATGATAACTTCCTGACCCTTGTATTCAAAGGTTGCATAGGAAGAGAGCGTCCAGAGAACTCCAATGAAGCTGACAAGCATCAGGAGTGCCTGCAGCATTCCTACGCCCAGCTCTGTCGTAAACTCGGAGAAGAGCCGACAGTCTTCCTGCATCCTTTGGTCAGGCTGCGCGCCTGCGCGACCGACATGACCAAGCTGGTAGGCTCGATTGGGTTTCAACCAGACATCAAGGAGGACATGGGTCAGACGTTCGCGCAGACGGATCTTGAGTCGCTCCTGAAGCCATGTTTGGGCGACAACCATGACGAGGAGAAAAGCAATGATCTCCAAAAACACAACCAGCTGCCACAGGAAGGCCGTAGAGTTTCGTTGTTCAACGGCGTCAAAGAAGGCGCCATTCCAGGCATTGAGGCGCACCTGGCCGATCATATTGCCAATGAGAATGGCGACGATTGCTAACGAGAGGCGGATGATTGGCCATCCCTTCCGTTTCTCGAACATGTTCCGCAGCAGCAGGTAGAACTCGCGGATCACGTTTTCGGAGCTTCCCTCCTGCTTCGGCTCAGAGCCGCGCCACGTGCCGATCTCCGGACCCATGCCGCCGGGACGAGGAAACGTTCCTTGAAGTTCAGGTCCAACTGAGTTGGAGGGACGTTGAGGTCCAAGAGACGTGGAATCAGTCATAACAGCATCGCGGCGGTACAGGTCGCCTCCCTATGAGCAAAGGTTCAAGCCGAGGTGACAGGCGAAGTTCCAGTGCATTGGGCTGCAGCGCCGCTGCCAAGAACGGCTCAAAATACATCTACCCCTATCTGAGTGCGGTGCCGTACCAACTTCCTAGACATCTCAGTGCCTGCTGATCGAACTCGTGGTGCTGGTGCTGCGCTTCAAACCATCTTCGTCGGGCTGGCGGTGCCTGGTGAGTTCCTGCTCATGCGGAACAGGAGATAAAGGAGTGGGTTGGCTCTCAGACCATAAAAGACCGGAGGTGGAGCATGGGCGCACGCAAATCGACTCTCTTGGCCGCGGCAGCGATCATGACGGCTATGCCCGCCCTTTCACAGACGCAGCCTCCTGGATGTGGCGAAACTGTAAGGGTGCAGCGGGGCGATACCTTGAGCAGCATCGCGAACCGCTGCGACGTTCCCGAGCGTCGCCTGATGCGCCTGAACCCGCGGGTTGAGGGATCCCGGGACCTGCGCGTTGGGATGGAACTGCGAACGCGAGGCGACACCCAATCCGACGATAGAAATGGGCTTGGGCAGCTTGGCTCCCTCGCCGGGAGTGCGGTCGACAGCCTGTCGGATTTCGCCGCGGACCTTGGGTCGTCGGCCCGGGACCTGCTCGACAGGAATCCGGACCTCCGTCAGAGAATGGAGGGGATTGAGCAGAGGCTGCGCAACGCGGGCACAGGCACGGTGCCGGGCTCCGTGTCAGTGACGCCAACGGAGGCTGCGCCCGGAGGCTCCCTGAATGTATCGGCTCAGGGCTTGCCACCAGATGCCCCTGTTGCCATCGGCGCAGGTCGTCCCCAGGCCGCCTATGAGGTTCTTCAGAGCGCAAGAGCATCATCGAACGGCACCGTGCAGGTGACAGTGCAGGTTCCTGACTGGGCCGCGGACGCGACCCGCCTGGCGATTGTCGTTGCAGCCGAGAGCGGCGCCTGGACCATTCGGTCTCAGCCGATCCAGGTAACAGGATCTAAGCCTTAGCCTGACGCAAAGAGTTAGAGGCCGGCAAGTGCGGCTCTCGAAACACCTGGGGCACCCGGGGACAATGCGGGTTATTGCTGCCCCGGAAGGGCATAGGCGATAACGTAATCGCCCGTCTTGGTACCGAGCGAGCCATGGCCGCCCGCCACGACCAGCAGATATTGCCGCCCGTCCTCGCCCAAATAGGTCATGGGCGTGGCTTGGCCACCGGCCGGAAGACGGTTTTCCCACAGCTGCTCGCCGTTCGACACGTCGTAGGCCCGCACATAATAGTCGATGGTGCCGGACAGGAACGCGACCCCGCCCGCCGTCATGAGCGGCCCGCCCAGGCTTGGGACCCCCATCTTGAACGGCAGGGGAACGGGTGCCTGGTCACGCACGGTGCCGTTCTTGTGCATCCAGATGATCCGGCCCGTGGTCAGGTCCGCCGCGGACACATAGCCCCATGGCGGCTCCTGGCATGGCAGGCCCAGCACGGAGGTGAACGGGTAAAGCTGCACCGCGAACGGGGCGCCGAAGTTCTCGTTGAGGGCCGGCAAGCTGCCTTCGGGGCGTTCATCGCCTTGGACGTAGAGCGACCTGTCGTCGGCACGAGGAACGAGCCGCGACACGAAGGCCAGATAAGCCGGTGTCGTGA
>JAEWKH010000141.1 GCA_023386155.1 Pseudomonadota bacterium | reverse complement strand
AACGGGGACGGATGGGCCCCGCCGGCGACAAGCCCGGCGAAATGGGCGATGTCGACCATGAAGAAGGCCCCGACCTCGTCGGCGATCTCGCGGAAGCGGGCGAAATCCCAGAACCGCGAATAGGCCGAGCCGCCGGCGACGATCACCTTCGGCTTGTGGGTGCGGGCGAGTTCCGCCACCTCGTCCATGTCGACGACCTGGTCGCTCTCGCGCACCTTGTAGCTCACCACGTTGAACCACTTGCCGGACATGTTGACCGGGGAGCCGTGGGTCAGGTGGCCGCCGCAGGCGAGGTCGAGGCCCATGAAGGTGTCGCCGGGCTTCATCAGGGCCATGAACACGGCCTGGTTGGCCTGGGAGCCGGAATTGGCCTGGACATTGGCGAACTTGCAGTCGAACAGGCGCTTGGCCCGCTCGATGGCGAGTTCCTCGGCCATGTCGACGAACTGGCAGCCGCCATAGTAGCGGCGGCCCGGATAGCCTTCCGCGTACTTGTTGGTCATCACCGAGCCCTGCGCCTCCAGGACGGCCCGGGAGACGATGTTCTCGGAGGCGATCAGCTCGATCTCGTCGCGCTGGCGGCCGAGCTCCAGCTCGATGGCGCGGGCGATCTCGGGATCGCTGTCGGCGAGGCTCGCCGAGAAAAAGCTGTTGGACAGATGGTTGGTCACTTCGCTCGCACTCATCTTTGACCTCTCGCCGCTGGCGCGGGATGCTGCTTTGTCTGCAAGGGGCATTATCACGGCCTTAGCAGGCACGCCAAGTCGCTCGTTCTTGAGCAAGCCTTGGCAAGCAACAATTACTTGACATAAATAGGAATTTTATATTATATATAATAACGTAAACTAACTTTGCCTGCAAACATCAGTTTGGCCATGACAGCCCTAAGTTCCCGTTATTTTCCTATTGACCTGTTAGATGTTTCTCCAGAGGAAACAACGGACGGCAATGACGTTGTTGCGATCCGAGACGGCGACGTCTTCTTCGGCAGCTTCGATGGACGCGCGGGCATCGACACCCTGCAGCTTAATGGCGGCAACTCTTTCGATTTTACCACGACACTCGTCTTCCAGAACTTCGAAATTCTTCGGGGATCGGAAAGTGCCGACACGATCATTCTAGGCGAAAGCCAGTTGGCTGGCATTACGACCATCGATGGTGTCGCAAACTCCAGCACGTCCAGCGATTACTGGAATTTTCTTCGCCTCAAAGGCCTGTCTCTGGACTTGAGAAACATCTCCATCTTGAACATGAAATCGATTTTGCTGGAGGAAGAGTCTGATAACGCTGTAGTGATGGTTGACAACCACGATACTGCGATCAGGCTCGATGGAACAGCCGTTCAAAATGACCATCTTATTCTTCATGGGGTTACGTTAACATCTGCTGAGATCTCAAAGCTTCATCGCCAAGGGATAGATCGCATTTCAGATGCGAACGGCACTCTCATCAGCCTCGATTCCGCGCCTGTCGTGACTGGGCTGTCGGGCGATAGGGCAGTCCTTAACCAGCAAGGGACCGCTCTGATTGATGTGAACGGAGATGCGGTCATCACGGACGAAGGTCCTATCAGTTTCATTGAAATAGATCCTGTCGGCGACGTCGGCGGCGGGATGGCGAGATTAACCGCGACTGACCGTGTCTCTTTCTCGGAAAATGAGGACGGGAATGGCCTCATCTTCGTCGACAAGGTTGCTGTCGGAAATTATCTAACCTACGAAGCAAGTATCCTTATCAAATTCTACAACTCGGCAACTCACCAACAAGTCAGCCACATCCTGCACTCGATTGCTTATATGGATGATCCCAGCGCGTTCGGGACATCCAAGTCCGTTGATGTGGCCATTTCGATAGTGGATCAAGGCGGCCGCCGCACTGAGATCACGGTTATGGTCGCGGGAACTCCCGATACCCCATTGCCTCCGACCACCCTTGACATGAATCGCGATCTTGTCGGCACGCGCGGGTCAGACAGACTCGTCGGCGGTTCGGGAGATGACACCCTTAGGGGCAAGCTTGGCAACGATGTTCTCGTAGGTGGGGCTGGAAAAGACATTTTTGTCTTCGACACGAAGCCCGGCAAGAAGAATATCGATAAGATTGTCGACTTTAACGCGGCGGACGATTCCATTCATCTTGAGAACGCGATCTTCAAAAAACTCGGCAAAAAGACCGGTGTTCTCAAGAAGGCTGCATTTTGGAGCGGATCGAAAGCGCACGATGCCTCCGACCGGATCATCTACGACAAGAAGAAGGGCATCCTCTACTATGACGAGGATGGCTCCGGCTCAAAATCCGCTGTGAAGTTCGCAACGATCAATAAGACACCCCTGACCGAGAAGGATTTCATCATCATTTGAGATCCTCCTTAACGGGACCAACCTTTTCGGCAGTGGTGGCCTGCCTTACTTCGGGAATGCAACAGGCCCGCGGGAGTACGAACCGCGAAAATCGCGAATGCTGATAAATTGATGAGCTCGGAGCGCAGCAGAAGAATCGCGTGAGTGCAGGGCCCCTTCCCTCGTTCCGCTCGCGGGGGTGACACCCGTCACGCCATGGCCGGCTCAGATCCCCGGAACAAGTTCGGGGAGGCCATGGCGCGGAGGGTCGGATGACGGCAACCGCCTCAGATGACGAAGAAGTCCGTGTTCTTGAGGGCGAGCTTGGTCGAGAGCGTGGCGATCTGGATCGCCTGGTAGCGGTGGCCGTCGCCGTCCTGGTCGTAGAGGAGCGCCCCCGTGTTCTTGTTGTAGATGATCCGGTCTGACGCATCGTGCGCCGCCGACTTGGTGCCGGCATAGAAGGCGCTCTTCGACAAAACGCCCGTCTTGCTGATCCCCTTGAAGATGCTCTTCTTGAGGTGGATCGTGTCGTCGGCCACGTTGAAATCCGTGATCCTGTCGAGGTTGTAGCGCTTGTTCGCCGTATTGGTCTTCGCCAGCCTCGCGTCGAACACGAACACATCCTGGCCGAGGCCGCCGGTCAGGGTGTCGTTGCCGAGCCCGCCATAGAACTTGTCGGAGCCATTTTCGCCGGCGAGCACATCCGCGCCCGCGGTGCCGAAGAGGGTCAGCGGGTTCTCCTCCACCACGTTGGCGATATCGATGGTGAAGGCCTGGCTCGCCTTGCCGCCATAATTGTCCTTTGCCTCGACGGTGACCGTCACCTGACGGGCGCCGCTCTCGTAATCGAGCGCCTTCGTCAGGACCAGCGTGTTGCCGTCGAGCCTGAACGTGCCGCTCGGATCGACCAGCGAATAGGTGAGCGCATCCCCGTCCGCGTCGCGGGCCGACAGGGAGATCACGGGCGTGTTCACCTGCGCCGTCTCGGCCAGGACCTTGGTGGACAGGCCGATGCTGTCGGGGGCGGTGTTGTAGAGAATCTCGGTCTTGTCGTTGAATTTCAGGAAACGGATATCCTTCAAGCCCGCAATATCGGCCGAGGCGTTGGCATTTCGGATGACCTTGACGTTGTGCGCATCAAGCCGATTGATCGTGTAATCGGTCGATGCTCCTTGGAAGATGACAGTATCGTTGCCGCTGCCACCGAGAATGGTATCTATACCTCTTCCATTGCTCCGGAATATGTCATTCCCGGCTCCGCCGTCGGCATAGTCGTCGCTAGAGCCGAGCGTTATATCCTCGGAGCCCGATCCGCCATAGAAGGTCGAACGGTACTCACGGCTGAGCTTGATGTCGCCGGAGATAGTACCATGCCGATTGTCGACGATTACTCGCCCGCCGTTGGACCAATCGACATCGCCAACAATACTCCCGGAATTTATGATCATCCCGGTTCCTTCCACATTCGACGCTCGAATCGATCCGGCAATCGTGCCGTTGTTCGCCACGCTTGCTACGTTTGCGATGTTCAAGACGGGACCGGCTTTGGCCTCTATCCAGCCGTCGTTAATCAGGGTCAGACTGGAATTAGCACCTATAAAAGATCCTATGCCTGAATTGCCCTTCAGAACCCCGCTATGCCCGACGTGAAGGGTCAAGTTGGGACTTGGATTAACCACCCCAAAGTTGACGGCGTAGCCGCCGGCGTCGACCGTTCCCTTGATGGTGAGGAATGCGGACCCGGTATAGTTGATCCCGGTCCCTTCCGCCTTGATGATGCCGCCTGCCGCAAGCTCCAGGCTCTCTCCATCCTTCACGTCGAACCCAGGAGTGTTTCCGGTCGCGTTGATGTTCGTCGTCGCATCGAGATCGTAGGTAGGCATGCGCATTCTCCAAGTTTCCTTGGAGGGATATATGACACAGTATTTCGTTACGACAATGCCCCTGATTGTCGCGACCTCTCCATTACCCAACGTCATGCCCACCTAGCTCGGCCCTCCTCATGAAGTGGGAGGGTGGCAAAAACAAAATCACCGGCCCAAGGCCGGTGATGACGTGGGATTGGATTCAATCTCGCGCAGAACCTCAGTTCTGCAGGAACATCTCTTCGTCCGGCTCGGTCGGGGTGCGGCTGGCGACCGGGATGGCGCTGCCGAGGCCGTCCTTGTTGTAGATGTCGTCGCGGAACTGGACGAGGCCGTCCGGGGTCGCCCAGGCGGTGACATAGACCCAGTGGATCGGAACCGGCTGCGCCAGGCGGGCGTCGATGCGCTCGCCTGACTTGAAGGTGGCGTCGATCTGCTCGCGGGACCAGCCGGGCGTGTCCTTCAGGAGCCACTCGATGTAGTCGCGCACGTTCTGGATGCGGATGCAGCCCGAGGAGACGAAGCGGAAATCGTCGCCGAAGATGCCCTTGGACGGCGTGTCGTGCATGTAGACGCCGTGCTGGTTCGGGATGTTGATGCGCACGTATCCCATGGAGTTGAGGTCGCCGCCCGGATCCTGGCGGAAGCGGTAGCGGGTCGCCTCGTCCGAGAACCAGTTGATCTGGCTGGAGGGAACCTCCTGGCCGGCCGCATTGAAGATGCGGATCTTGTTCTCCGTGAGATAGTCCGGCTCCTTCTGCATCTTCGGGATGAGGTCCTTCTTGACCACCGAAGCGGGAGCCGTCCAGAACGGGTTGAAGTTGACCTCGACCACCTTCGAGTTCAGCAGCGGCGACTGACGGTCGATCTTGCCGACGCCGGCGGCGTGGCGGGTGTGGACGACGCCGCCCTCCACGGTCTCGACGAGGGCGGCCGGGATGTTGGCGATGATGTACTTGTTGGTCAGGCCACCGGCGAGGCTGCGCAGGCGGGCCACGTTGATCTCGAGCTGGCGGATGCGCAGCTCGACCGGGACGTTCATGGCGACGACCGTCGGGCCGGTCATCGTGCCCGTGGAGCTGATGCCGTGGCGGGCCTGGAAGCGGCGGACGGCCGACTCGACGTAGGAATCGAAGATCGGCGATTCACCTGCCGCCGGATCGAGATCCCCGGTGACGATGAGGCGGTGACGCAGGGCGGCCACGGCCGGGCTCTTGGAGCCGATGCGCATCCCCTGGACGCCCTGGACGGGCTGCCAGCCGCCGCGGGCGGCGATGTTGCGGTAGTACTCGATCATCTGCTCGGTTGCGGCGAGCGAGTCCGCGGAGATCATCGGCGTGGAGGTCCGCTGCACGCGGGTGCGGGAGACCGCCTCGTAGTTCTGCGACCACTCGGCCTGGCTCTGGGCGAATTGCTGGGCCAGGGCTCCGGTAGCCGGCGTGAAGATCAGGGCGAGCGATCCGGTCAGGAGGGAACGGCGAGAGAACATGAGCGCAGGCTCTTCCCGGTTAGATGTTGCCACTGGGGAACCGCGGACGAGCGCCCGCAAGCATCCCCCTCCCGGCGATAAGTGCCGGGATAGGATTAAAGAACGGTATCGAAAACGAGGAACATCGGGGCCGTTTTATGGCAAACCGCCCTGCCCCGCGCTTCCGGCGCCTCGAAACCGCCTCCAGCCACTATGTAACTTTGAACTGTGCTCTTGAGGATACACGTCTGCGTGAGGAGCTTGGCGGTGCCGGCCCAGCGGTTCTCTTCTCAGTGGTTTTCCTGGGCGGCGAGCCAGGACATGCCGAGATAGACCGCCATCAGGGTCAGGAAGAACGACACCGTCATGACCCCGCCGGAGACGATCCCCGGGAAGAAGGCCGCGAGAATCAGGTGGCTCATGACCGCGAGCAGCCACATGATCCCGCCCCAGGTGCTGGCCATCCACAGGCCGACCGCCGCGATCAGGTCGATCAGGGCGAAGTAGATGATGGTGGCCTGGTAGCCCGTCGAGCGCGCCTCGAACTGGCCGATCGGCGTCCAGATGCCGAGGATCACGGCCCAGGCGCTCAGCCCCTTCATGATCCAGAGGATCGCCAGCACCCGCATGAACCAGGTGAGCACGAAGCTCCAGCGCATGACCGTATTGGCGACGGGGCGCTCCTCGATGCGATCGGACAGGTATTCCCGCGCCGCGGGCGTGGACGGGGTTTGACTACCGCTACGGAACATCAGGCGACCTCCAGGTCCCGGTCGCCCAGGGAGGCGAAGTGACGCTCGATCGCCGCCCGGTCCACCTCGTCCAGGGAGGCAGGCTGCCAGCGGGGCTGGTTGTCCTTGTCGATCAGGACGGCCCGCACGCCTTCGTAGAAATCGTGACCGTCGCCGATCCGGGAGACGATGCGGAACTCGGTCCTCATGGCCTCCTCGAAATCCATGGCCGCGCCCCGGCGCACCTGCTCGAAGGCGAGGCTCATGCTCGTCGGCGACTTCGCCCGCATGCCTGCGGCGGCCTTCGCGGCGAATTCGGAGCCCCCTGCGGCGGCCTCGTCGAGGCGTTTCAGCACCTCGCCGACGCTCCCGGCAGAGAAGCAGGAATCGATGATCTCCCGGTTCGCCTCCAGGGGAGCCGGACCGGGATCGGTCGCGACCTGGGACAGGGCCGCCTCGACGGAGTCACCGGCGATCAGCGCCTCGCGCAATCCCTCGAGGTTCCCGCTCGGCACCGCATGGGTGGCAAGCCCCAGCATCATCGCGTCGGGCCGCCTCACCCGCTCGCCGGTGAGCGCGAGATACATGCCCGTCTGTCCCGGCAGGCGCGGGAGCGCGTAGGTCCCGCCCACGTCAGGGAAGAAGCCGATGCCGACCTCCGGCATGGCGAAGAGATAGCGGTCGCCCGCGACCCGGTACGTCCCGTGCAGGGACACGCCGACGCCGCCGCCCATGCAGATCCCGTCGATGAGGGAGACATAGGGCTTGGGATAGCGCTTGATGGCGATGTTGAGCTGGTACTCCTCGCGCCAGAAGGCGAGCGCCTCCTCGCGCCGACCGGCCTTGAGGTCTTCCGTGAGCTGGCGGATGTCGCCGCCGGCGCAGAAGGCCTTCTCGCCCGCGCCCTGGACGACGATCCGGGTCACGGCCGGGTCCTGCGCCCAGGCGTCGAGCGCCCGGCGCATCGCGCGGACCATGGTCAGGGTCAGCGCGTTGAGCGCCTTCGGACGGTTGAGCGTGATGAGGCCGGCCTCGCCCCGCCTCTCGCAGAGGACTTCGACGCTCTCGTCCATGAAACACTCCTTCGTTCGAACGTGGCTTAAAACAAGGCCGGGGCCGGCCGTCAATGGACACGGTGCCGTTCCCGGAAGGACGCGTCGGCGCAGAGAGAGATCCTGGACCCCCTTCCCGGCCGGAGAGGGCGAAAGCCCTCGCAGGGGAAGGGGATCCATTCGGCACTCTGCGGATGAATCCTCTTGCTTCGCTTCATTCGCCGGGGATGACCGACTGGTCCAGCCGTCCATGCATGGCTGGGTTGAGGGCAATTTCACACGGATCGGGCCGAACTGCGACCCCGAACCCTTTTTTAGAGCGATTTAAATGTGCTACCCCTCTGGCCCATCCGCCGGCGCATCGAAGCCGGCGCTGGATGAGGATCATGTCGAAACTGTCGCCGTTCCCCCGCCGCTCCTCGGATGAAGCCCCCTCTTCTTCCCTGAACCTGTCCCATCGCCTGCGACGCAACCGCAAGGCCGAGTGGTCGCGGCGGCTGGTGCAGGAGAACGTGCTGACCGTCAACGACCTGATCTGGCCGGTCTTCGTCGTCGAGGGCGCGAGCGGGCGCCAGCCCGTGACGTCCATGCCCGGCGTCGACCGCCTCACCGTCGGCGAGGCCGTGCGCGAGGCCGAGCGGGCAGCCGCCCTGAACATCCCCGCCATCGCGCTCTTTCCCTACACCGATCCCGCCCTGCGCGATCCGACCGGGTCCGAATCCCTCAACGGCCGCAACCTGGTCTGCCGCACCGTCCGCGAGATCAAGAAGGCCGTGCCGAACATCGGCGTCATCTGCGACGTGGCGCTCGATCCCTATACCAGCCATGGCCATGACGGCGTGATGGACGGCGAGCGCATCCTCAACGACGAGACGGTCGCGCTCCTGGTCCGGCAGGCCCTGCTCCAGGCCGAGGCCGGAGCCGATATCATCGCGCCCTCCGACATGATGGACGGGCGCGTGGCCGCCATCCGGGAAGGGCTCGACGCGGCCGGGTTCCAGGACGTGCAGATCATGGCCTACGCGGCGAAATACGCCTCCGCGTTCTACGGCCCGTTCCGGGACGCCATCGGGACCAGCGCGACGCTTGTCGGCGACAAGCGGACGTACCAGATGGACCCGGCCAATTCCGACGAGGCCATGCGCGAGATCGCCCTCGATCTCGAGGAGGGCGCGGACATGATCATGGTCAAGCCCGGCCTGCCCTATCTCGACATCGTGCGCCGGGCGAAGGACACCTTCGCCGTCCCGACCTTCGCCTACCAAGTCTCCGGCGAGTATGCCATGATCCAGGCCGCGGCCGGGAATGGCTGGATCGACGGAGAACGGGCGATGATGGAAAGCCTCCTGGCCTTCAAGCGTGCCGGCGCGGATGGCATCCTCACCTATTTCGCCCCCCGGGTCGCGGAAAAGCTGAAGAACCAGGGCTGACCGCGGCACCGTCAACAGCTTAGGCCCCCCTTTCGTGACAGGCTCGGCGTTTTTCAGAGGCTGGCTCGCAAAGGATGGCACGCGCGTTTCCCTCCCCCTTGCGGGGAGGGAAAAGTGGCGCGTGCTATTCATGCGTCACTCCCTGAAAGTTGCCCAGTCCGCTTCTCTCCTGCTCGGCCTCTGCCTTCTCACCGCCTGCGGGCTTTCCATAGATGCGGAGCAGGCGCGGGTCTGCCGCTCCGCGCTTCCGGCGCTCAATCCCGGCGCGGCGATCACCGTCGAGCGCATCCAGATGGGCCCCGTGCCGAGGAGCCTGCGGGTCGATTACCTCGCCGAATACGGGGATCGCCCGGTCCTCCAGCGTTTCGCGATCTGCCGGTTCGTGGCTGAAGGCCTGTCGCCGAACAAGGCGGAACTGGAGGGCCTCGCGACCGAAGAGGGGCCGCTGTCCGGCGCGAGCCTTTATCTCCTCAAGCGCTATTACCTCGAAACGCCGGAGGGCATGGCCGGTGACCCCGGCAGCCGGCTGGCCGCCGACGTCGTCGAGCTTCCCATGGATGCCGCCTACTGGCTGCAGCAGATCCTGGTGAGCCTGCCCAGGACGGCCATCTATGCCCTGTTGTCCGTGGCCTTCGCCCTCGTCTTCGGCCTGAGCGGACGCATCAATCTCGCCTTCGGGGAACTGGCGGCCATCGGATCGGCGGCGACGATCGCGGGGGCCTCGATCGTGCTGGGCTTCGGCGCGAGCTCACCGGTGCTGGGCCTGACGGCCGGCCTCGTGGGCGCGCTCTTCGCCGGCGCGATCCACAGCGCGGTCGGCGGCCATTTCACCATCGGCCGCATCGTGAGCGCGAGCCCGCAGCCGAGCCTGATTGCGACGGTCGGGCTCTCCCTCTTCCTGATGGAATACCTGCGCCTCGTGCAGAGCCCGGTGACGGTCTGGCTGCCGCCGGTCTGGTCGGAAGCCTGGCCCGTCGTCCGTGCCGGCGAGTTCGTCGTCAGCCTGACGCCGATCACGGTCATCACGGCCGGGATCGGCCTCGTGGCGGCTCTCGGACTCCTCTGGCTCGTCCAGGCGACGCGCTTCGGACGGGCCTGGCGAGCCTATGCCGACGACGCGAAGGCGGCGGCGCTCATGGGCGTCGACGGCCCCCGCCTCCTCATCCAGACCCTGGCGCTGGCCGGTGCCATGGCCGGGCTCTCGGGAATGCTGATCGTCGCGCAATACGGGGGGCTGGGCTTCGCCGGAGGCTTCCAGTACGGCCTCAAGGCGCTGATCGCCGCCATCATCGGGGGCATTGGCTCGATACCCGGTGCAATGTTAGGAGGTTTCGCCGTGGGATTGTTCGAGACCCTGTGGTCGGCATATCTCCCCATCGAGGCACGCGACATGGCCCTCTATGTGGCCCTCGTCGTGTTCCTGATCTTTCGGCCCGGCGGCCTGCTGGGATTCAGGGATCCGACACCAAGACCCGTTTAAGGGCTATAATGAGATTTCGGAGGACAACGTGGCCGACTACGCCATTACCATCGAGGACGTGAAGCGCGCGGCGGAGACGATCCGGGGGCAGGTCCTGCGGACGCCTCTCGTCCCCGCCCCCCGCCTGTCGCAGCTCACCGGCGCGACCGTCTTCGTGAAGCACGAGAACATGCAGCCGACCGGCTCCTTCAAGGAACGCGGCGCGACCACCAAGCTGGAAAGCCTGACCGAGGCCGAGCGCCGACGCGGCGTCATCGCCATGTCGGCCGGCAACCACGCCCAGGCCGTCGCCTACCACGCGCGCCGCCTCGGCATTCCGGCCACCATCGTGATGCCGGAGAGCACTCCCCTGGTGAAGGCGGAGAACACCCGCTCCTACGGCGCGAAGGTCATCCTGGAGGGCGAGACGCTCTACGAATCCGCTGCCCGCGCCCGCGCCATCGCCGAACAGGAGGGGCTCGTCTTCGTCCACCCCTACGACGATCCGAAGGTCATGGCCGGCCAGGGAACGGTCGCCCTCGAGATGCTGGCCGACGCTCCCGATCTCGACCAGATCGTGGTTCCCATCGGCGGCGGCGGCCTGATCTCCGGCATCGCGGTCGCCGCGAAGGCGATCAAGCCCTCCGTCGAGATCGTCGGCGTGGAAGCGGCCCTCTATCCGTCCTTCCGCAATGCCATCCGTGGCGAGAACCAGCCCATCGGCGGCGCGACGCTGGCGGAGGGCATCGCGGTGAAGACCGTGGGCCAGCTGCCCCTGCCCATCGTGCGCGATCTCGTGTCCGACATCATTCCGGTCGAGGAGCCGCTGATCGAGCGCGCGGTCAACGCCTATGCGACCCTCCAGCGGACAATGGCGGAAGGCGCGGGCGCGGCGGGCCTCGCCGCGATGCTGGCCTCGCCCGGACGCTTCCAGGGCAAGCGCGTCGGCCTCGTGCTCTGCGGCGGCAACATCGACGCGCGGATCCTGGCCTCCGTGATGGTGCGCGAGTTGGAACGGGACGACCGGATCACGTCCTTCCGCATCACCTCGAACGACAGGCCGGGGCTGCTCGGGCGCGTGGCGAGCCTGCTCGGCAGCCTTGGGGCCAATATCCTGGAGGTTTCCCACGGCCGCCTGTTCCTGGACGTGCCCGCGAAAGGCGTTTCCATCGACATCACTATCGAAACGCGGGATCGAGCACATACATTGGAGGTGTTCGAGGCCCTGGCAGTGGAGGGGCTCGCACCGCAGCGGATCGAATCCCGCAGCCTGCCCGAGACCGCCTTTTGAGGAGAATGAGATGGTCAACCGACCCTACCCGCCGACGCTGGACTACCCTTCCTACGAGCTGGATACCCGGTTGACGGAAGGCGTCATCTCCCGGCGCTTCTGGGCCTACCTGATCGACCTGTTCGTGATCGCCCTCTGGGTCGTGCTGGTTTCCATCGGAATCTTCTTCCTGGGAATCATCACGCTCGGCCTCGGCTGGGGCCTCTTCTTCGCCCTGCCCCTCACGGCGCTGATCTTCATCGTCTACAACGCCGTGACCATCGGCGGATCGTCCCAGGCGACGGTGGGCATGCGCTATATGGGCCTGCGCGTGATCAACTCGCAGACCGGCAGGGGCGCCTCGCCGCTCGCCGCCGCGGTGCACGCGCTCTTCTTCTACGTGGCGATCTCGACCTTCCTGCTCTGGGCCTGCGACGTGCTCGTCGGCTTCGTCCGCGACGACCGCCGCTTCATCCGCGACCTGCTCACGGGCATGATGGTCGTGAGGGCTTGAGCCATTGTCACGAGGCGCGGCGCTGTTCCCTCTCCACCCCTCTCAGGCCTGCCTGAGATGGGCATCCTCTCGCGCAAGTCGGGAACACCCGACTTGCGGTGGGGAGGGAAGAAGCGTCTGGTCCTGATATCGAAGCGAGCATCGGCTTGTGATTTGGCACCTCGGGACGAGGGACAAAGCCCCTGCGACATACGCCCACTTTTCCTGGACGCCGCGGACACCAATGTTATCCTTGGGCGTTGACGAAGCGCTCAAGGTTTCTCCACGAGGCTATCCCGATTGACGAGCCAGCCCCGCGACGCACCGCAGTTCTACCTCACCTCCCCGTCCGCATGCCCCTACCTGCCGGGCAAGGAGGAGCGCAAGGTCTTCACGCATATCGTGGGACGACGCGGCCGGGAGCTGAATGAGATCCTCACTCAGGGCGGCTTCCGGCGCTCGCAGACGATCGCCTACCGGCCGGCCTGCGACGCGTGCCGCGCCTGCGTGTCGGTCCGCGTGCTCGTGGACGACTTCGAGCCGTCCGGCAACCTGAGACGGGTTCTGAAGGACAATGCCGACCTGATCGGAACTGCGCTGCCCAACCGTCCGTCGTCGGAGCAATACTCGCTCTTCCGCCGCTACGTCGATACCCGCCACGCCGATGGCGGCATGGCCGACATGACGGTGCTCGACTATTCCATGATGGTCGAGGACAGCCACGTGGACACGAGGGTGATCGAGTATCGCCGGCGCGGGATCGACAGCGGCATCACCGGCCGGGGAGCGGGCGACCTGATCGCCGTCAGCCTGACCGACGAGATGAGCGACGGCCTCTCCATGGTCTATTCGTTCTACGAGCCGGACCTGCAGGACCGCAGCCTCGGCACCTTCATGATCCTCGACCATATCCGCCGGGCCAAGGCGATGGGCCTGCCCTATCTCTATCTCGGCTACTGGGTCGAGGGCTCGAAGAAGATGGGCTACAAGGCCCGCTTCAAGCCGCAGGAGCGCCTGATGGCGCATGGCTGGGTGCGGGTGGACTAGGCCCGGCCCGGCGCATCCTGCGGGCGCAAAGGGCGCGCCAGAAAAAACCAGCTCAGCCGTTGTCCTGGGACCTGTTGACGGGATTCTTCCTCCTGGCCGGCCTGTCGCTATAGGGCTGGGGAGAGGTCGACCGAGGCTGAGTCGCGACCCCTTTCCGACGCTCCCCGCCGGGCTGCTGCACCTGCATTCCGGGCTGGGGAGCCGGTTGCGCAGATCGAACCGCGTTCATGGCAGGGCCAAGAGGGATGTATTGAGCCATCGCCGGAGAGGCGGCGATCAGTGAGGCGCTCGCAAATCCAGCAACCAGCAGGAAACGGACGATCATGAGGACTTCCTTTGAATAGGACCCATCGGGTTAGCCTTCCTTACCGGAAAGCTTTTCAAGGCGAGCCCTCCGAACGGGGAGGAATGCGCTGGAATAACACTCTCCACGTCATTACCTCCCCGGCCATGACGTTAAGGGAAACCATCAGTCCCGGATCGGCTCGCACCGTCTGGGACGACAGCCCCTTAAAAAATCACTCCCCGAACTTGTTCGACTTCGGGAAGCCCTTCGGCGGCAGGCGGCCGGCTTCGGTGCGGTCGCCGAGCCAGTCGCGGAGGTCCTCCTTGGCGACCGTCCAGGTGCGGCCGGAGGTATCCTTCCAGGTCAGCCCTTCCTTCAGCTTGAAGATCTTGGCGTCGGAGACGCCGCCGTCCTTGTAGCGCTGGAGGCGCACGCCCTTGCCGCGGGTCATCTCCGGCACCTGCTTCATCGGGAAGATCAGGAGCTTGCGGTTCTCGCCGATGATCGCGACGTGATCGCCCTCGGCCTCCGTGCAGACCACCATCCGGGCAGGCGCGTCGAGGTTGAGGATCTGCTTGCCCTTGCGGGTGTTCGCCGTGATGTCGTCGGTGGGCACCACGAAGCCGCGCCCGTCGGAGCCGGCGACCAGCAGCTTCGAGCCCGCCCTGTAGGGGAAGGCCGCGATGAAGTCGGCGCCCTCCTCCAGGTCGACCATGAGGCGGATCGGATCGCCGAAGCCGCGTCCGCCGGGAAGCTTCGACGCCTCGAGCGTGAAGAAGCGCCCGTTATCCGCCACCACGACGATCTTGGACGTGGTTTCGGCGAAGAACGCGGTCTTGAGCGCATCGTCGCCCTTGAACTGCACGCCGGACAGATCGGCCTGATGGCCCTTCATGGCGCGGATCCAGCCCTTCTCGGACACGATGACCGTGATCGGCTCGCGCTCGATCATGGCCTCCGCGAAGTCGATGTCGGAGGTGTCCGGCGCCTCGGCGAAGGAGGTGCGGCGGCGGCCCAGGGCGGTGTCCGGCCCGAAGGTCTTGCGGACCTCCTTGATCTCGCCCGCGATGGTCTTCCACTGCACCTTCTCGGAGCCGAGAAGCTCCTCGATCTTGGCCTTCTCGTCCTGCAGGTTCTTCTGCTCGCGCTTGAGCTCCATCTCCTCGAGCTTGCGCAGGGAGCGCAGGCGCGTGTCGAGGATGGCGTTGGCCTGGACCTCGGTGAGCTTGAAGACGCGCATCAGCTCCTGCTTCGGCTCGTCCTCCTCGCGGATGATCCTGATCACCCGGTCGAGGTCGAGATAGACGATGAGCAGGCCGCCCAGGATCTCCAAGCGCCTGTCGATGGCCGCCAACCGGAAGCTCGAGCGGCGGATCAGCACCTCGCGGCGATGATCGAGCCATTCGCGCAGGCACTCGGCGAGCCCGAGAACCTTCGGCACCTTGCCGCCGGCCAGCACGTTCACATTCATGGGAACGCGGCTCTCGAGCTCGGTGAGCTTGAAGAGCGATTCCATCAGGATGATCGGATCGACCGTCTTGGCGCGGGGCTCCAGCACCACGCGGATGTCCTCCGCCGATTCATCGCGCACGTCGGCGAGGAGCGGCAGCTTCTTCTCCTGGAGGAGCTCGGCGATCTTCTCGATCAGGCGGGACTTCGGCACCGAATACGGAATCTCGGTGACGATGATCTGCCAGTTGCCGCGCCCGAGATCTTCCTTCTGCCAGCGGGCGCGCACGCGGAACGAGCCGCGGCCCGTGCGATAGGTCTCGGCCATGGCGGACGGCGTGTCGACGATGATGCCGCCGGTCGGCAGATCCGGGCCCGGCACGAACTGCATCAGCTGCTCGGAGGTCGCATTCGGCTTCGAGATCAGGTGCAGCGCCGCGTCGCAGAGTTCGGCGGCGTTGTGCGGCGGGATCGACGTCGCCATGCCGACCGCGATGCCCTGCGAGCCGTTGGCGAGCAGGTTCGGGAAGGCGGCCGCCAACACGACCGGCTCC
>JAEWKH010000122.1 GCA_023386155.1 Pseudomonadota bacterium | reverse complement strand
CCGCCACGTCGACCGCGAAGGAAGCGTCGTCGAACACCTTGTAGACGAGGCCCATGCGCTGCGCCTCCTCGGCCGGAACGGCCTCGGCGCTCAGCATCAGGGCGAGCGCCTGTCGGGGGCCGACGAGGCGCGGCAGGATCCAGGTGCCGCCGGCATCCGGGATGAGGCCGATCTTGGCGAAGGCCTCCTGCAGGTAGGCGGAGCGGGCCGCCACGACGATGTCGCAGGCGAGAGCGATGTTCATCGAGGCGCCGACCGCCGGACCGTTCAGGGCGGCGATGGTCGGCTTCGGGTAGCCGGCGAGCCTGAGCACCAGCGGGTTGTAGTCGCGGGCGAGCTCGGGGCCGAGATCGATCCGGCCCTGCCCGTCGCGCTTCAGGTCGACCGTCAGGTCCTGGCCCGAGGAGAAGGCCCGCCCCTCCCCGGTCAGAACCACCACGCGCACCGCCTCGTCCCGCTCGCACGCGTCCAGCGCCTCGCGCAGCTCCGCATGCATGGCGGCGTTGAACGCATTCATCCTCTCGGGCCGCGCGAGCGTGATCGTCGCGACAGATCCGTCGACGGTGCAGCGCAGGGTGGTCGGGCTCATGCCTCAAGCTCCTTATCGTTGCGAGCATCGGACCCAAAAGTGGATTTGCACTTTTGGGATCGATCCGATGCTCCTTCTTTGATGAGCGCATCATTGGGGCGGAAAACCGGGACCACTTTTCCGCACGATGCGCTTGAAGATAGTACGGATCCGGGAGTGGAGAACCCGGAAAAGCCTGTTTCAGACTAAGGAAGGATAATTGGGGCTGACGGCCGAGCCATCACACTTCAATCCGTCGGGCTGCTGTCCCGCCGCATCACGCCGAAGACCAGACGACCTTCTCCCCGCCCAAAAAACGTTCTCACGGAGCGGATCCGGTAGTCATGGAAACATGATGAAGAAGACGCCGAAGCAGAAAATAAACCCTAGCCCGGCGAGAATGAGCAAAGTCCGTCAATTCTCTGTCAAAAGAATTTCACGGCTGACTAGAGCTGTTTCCACTGGCGTGGAATCAGCTCTCTTCTTTGGTGTGCCGCATTTTTTGACGACGAACCGGATCCACTTCGCCGAAAAATGCTCTAGAGCCGCTCGTGCCTGAACGGATAAGGCTGCTCGTTCTTGTGCTGGGCTCTGCGGGGCAGGGCCGGCCACGGAACGAGGTTGAGATTGGCAGGCTCGCTCATGCCTGTGCCATCCAGAGGATCGGAAACATCCGCCTCCCGAAAGGCACTCATCGGCGAAGCATCCCGACTCAGTTCATCTTCGCCCGCCACGCAATCATAAGGCCGGGTGGCGGAGCGTATCTGGTACTGGGGCTCGGAACGTCTCGAATCCAGGCAGCCGACTATTGTGTAAGGCTGCTTGCACACGAGATGGGGAAAACGGTGCTCTGTATAAAGAACATGATCTCCAATGGCGAAATGGTGAGATCTCACGGGGCTCTCCTTCATGATGTCCGTGCTGAGAGCCCTGCACGGACGAACGTTCGCCCCCTACCGTCAATCAACAAGCCGAACCGATCAGAAGCGACGATCGAGTCCCCAGATCTCCACGTCCTGGGCAGCTACTTCATGAGGCAGCACATATCTTTCTTCCACCCGGGCGATCAGCTGCGCTTTCGTCTTGATCTGCGCCAGATCCGACAGGGACAGGCGCCCCCACTTGGCTTGCGCATCGCGCATGTGTCGCCCTGCAAAGATATCTTTATCGTATTTTTTAATATTTGACATAAAAAATATTTATCCTCCATTTCGGAAACGAAACAAGAGGCACGTTGTTCCACGTTATTTATGCAAAGTTGATTATATTTTTCCTATTGCCGCTCAGTATTTTGCAAATAACTCCTAAATATTTCACTCCACCGAAGAGAGCAGTATACGAATCTCGTTCCGCAAGACAGGCAAAAGCTCGGCCTCGAACCAGAAATTGGTCTTAAGCCACCCGTTGTTGCGCCACGATGGATGAGGGAGCGGCAGGATGCGGGGCTTCTGCGGGTTTTCGAGGATTTCCCGCCAGCGCCGGACGGTCTGCGTCAGGCCATCCTTGTGCGCGTCGCCCAGATGCCAGGCCTGGGCGTATTGGCCGATCAGCAGGACGAGGTCGAGATCGGGAAGCGCCTCGAAGAGCGGCCGGCGCCAGGCCTCGGCGCATTCCCGGCGCGGTCCCAGGTCGCCGCCCTTGGCGTCCTGTCCCGGGAAGCAGGCGCCCATCGGCACGATGGCGACCCTGGAGGCATCGTAGAAGGTCGCCCTGTCGAGTCCCAGCCACTCGCGCAGCCGCGTGCCCGACCGGTCGTCGAACGGAACGCCGCTGGCATGGGCACGGGTGCCCGGCGCCTGGCTGGCGATGCACAGGCGCGCCGTCGCGCTGCCCTGGATGATCGGCCTCGGCTCGTGCGGCAGGGCCGTGCCATAGCGGGGCGCATCGCGACAGATCCGGCAGGCTTTCAATTGAGCGGCGAGGTCTTCGAAGTTCGGGGAGGAATTCATCGTCGTGAGATGGGGATGCAGACCCGGGCCGAGGAGACGATGAGGGAACGACACGAGGTCGCTCCCTGAAGCAAGGTTGGCGCGAAAAACCGGATCCACTTCTCGCACGACGTGCTAGGTGTTTGATCCCGGGGTTTGATGGAGCAGTCTTTTCCGCGGCATGGAAGGAAGCACTATGGGCCAGGTTCTTCACGGCAGCGCCACCACGACAGAGGCGGTCCGTCGCGCAATCCAGAATAG
>JAEWKH010000086.1 GCA_023386155.1 Pseudomonadota bacterium | reverse complement strand
CTTGCCGACGCCTCGGGTGCCCGTGAACAGGTAGGCATGGTGCAGCCGCTGCTGCTGCAGGGCGTTGGACAGCGCCTGCACCACGTGGTCCTGGCCCACCATCTGGCCGAAGCTCTTCGGCCGGTACTTGCGGGCTAGCACGAGGTAGGACATCGCGGCGATTCTAAAGGCGCCCTTCCTGCGAACTCATCGGGGCGCCTCGCCTACAATCGCCCCCGACGGGCCTCCCCGCATGGTGAAGCGGCCAACCGGGTCAGGTGGGGAACCAAGCAGCCCTAACTGTGGAGCCAGTGCCGGGGGTAAGGCTCGTCACCCATCCCTTCCCTTGTCGCCTGCACGCGGGCGGTGTATTCCCGCGCCGGTCGGTCGCTTGGCCGCCACAGCGAAGCGAGGCGCAGCAGTCCTTCGCCTACAACTGTCGGCTTCGTCCTACGCCGCATGTCGTACCTGCTCCCGACACTAGGCAGGCCCGTTCAGCTGTCGAGCTGACCGGCCCCTGCGGACCACCGGCTCGCCGGCGGGCCGAACCCTCGCAAAGTCAGGAGACTCCCCGCCGCAGTTCGGCGCAAGGGGAGCGTTGGAAAGCACTCATCCATGGACCCAGCCCTCACGACCGGAACCAGGAAGAAGGCGCCGAAAGCCGGCGCGGGCGCCGCCGCCAAGGCGGCCCCACCGGTTTCCCGCATCCGCACACGCAACGTTCCGGAAGTCGAACTCGCCGAGGCGCAGTCCCGGCAGATCCTGGCGGCGCTCATGGCGTTCTCCAAGGGCGATTTCGACACGCGGCTGCCGGTCACCTGGACGGGCGTCGACGGCCGCATCGCCGAAGCCTTCAACCAGTGCATCGCCAACGCCGGCCAGATCACGCGCGAGGCGGCGCGGCTGTCCAACACCGTCGGCAAGGAAGGCCGGCTGACGCAGCGGATCAGCACGCCGGGCGCCGTCGGCGGCTGGGCGGAGCAGGTCGATTCGCTGAACACGCTGATCGACGACCTGGTGCGGCCGACGACGGACATCGCCCGCACGATCGGCGCCGTGGCCAAGGGCGACCTGGGCCAGTCGATGGACCTGCAGGTGGACGGCCGACCGCTGAAGGGCGAATTCCTACGCTCCGCCAAGCTGGTCAACACCATGATCGAGCAGCTGTCGGTGTTCACCAACGAGGTGACGCGGGTGGCGCGCGAGGTCGGCACCGAAGGCAAGCTGGGCGGCCAGGCGATCGTGCCCGGCGTCGCCGGCACCTGGAAGGACCTCACCGACTCGGTGAACGCGATGGCGTCGAACCTGACGTCGCAGGTGCGCAACATCGCCGAGGTCACCACGGCCGTGGCGCGCGGCGACCTCTCGCGCAAGATCACGGTGGACGTGCAGGGCGAAATCCTGCAGCTGAAGGAAACCGTCAACACGATGGTGGACCAGCTGCGGTCCTTCGCCTCCGAAGTGACGCGCGTGGCGCGCGAGGTGGGCACCGACGGCCGCCTGGGCGGCCAGGCCGTGGTGCCCGGCGTGGCCGGCACCTGGAAGGACCTGACCGACTCGGTCAACTCCATGGCCAACAACCTCACCTCGCAGGTGCGCAACATCGCGACGGTGACCACCGCCGTGGCGCGCGGCGACCTCTCGCGCAAGATCACGGTGGACGTGAAGGGCGAGATCCTGGAGCTGAAGGAAACCATCAACACGATGGTCGACCAGCTCAACGGCTTCGCGTCCGAGGTGACGCGCGTGGCGCGTGAGGTGGGCACGGAAGGAAAGCTCGGCGGGCAAGCGCAGGTGCGCGGTGTCGGCGGCGTCTGGAAGGACCTGACCGACAACGTGAACATGATGGCCGCGAACCTTACCGGCCAGGTTCGCAACATCGCGGAAGTCACGACCGCGGTGGCGAATGGCGACCTCTCGAAGAAGATCACCGTGGACGTGCGCGGCGAGATCCTGGAGTTGAAATCGACCATCAACACCATGGTGGACCAGCTCAACTCCTTTGCGTCGGAAGTGACCCGCGTGGCCCGCGAGGTCGGGATCGAAGGCAAGCTCGGCGGGCAGGCCCAGGTGCGCGGCGTGGCCGGCACGTGGAAGGACCTCACCGACAACGTCAACATGATGGCGAACAATCTCACCGGTCAGGTGCGAGGCATCGCCAGCGTCGTGACCGCAGTCGCGGAGGGCGATCTCAAGCGCAAGCTGATCGTGGACGCCAAGGGTGAGATCGCGGCACTCGCCGATACCATCAACGAGATGATCGATACCCTGGCGACCTTCGCCGATCAGGTGACGAATGTCGCCCGTGAGGTGGGTGTGGAAGGAAAGCTCGGCGGACAGGCGAGAGTGCCCGGGGCGGCGGGCCTGTGGCGCGACCTCACGGACAACGTGAACCAGCTCGCGGCCAACCTGACCACCCAGGTGCGAGCCATTGCGGATGTGGCCACCGCCGTGACCAAGGGCGATCTGACCCGGTCGATCTCGGTCGAGGCCTCGGGCGAGCTGGCTTCGCTCAAGGACAACGTCAACGAGATGATCCGCAACCTGCGCGATACGACGCTCAAGAACGCGGAGCAGGACTGGCTGAAGACGAACCTTGCCAAGTTCACCCGGATGCTGCAGGGCGAGCGCGATCTCACCACCGTATCCAACATGATCCTGTCGGAGATCGCTCCGCTGGTGAATGCGCAGCAGGGTGCCTTCTACACGGTCGAGGCCGAAGTCGGCGAGCCCGTGCTGGACATGATCGCGTCCTATGCCTTCACCGAAAGAAAGCACCTGAACAATCGCTTCCGCCTGCGCGAAGGCCTTGTCGGGCAGGTCGCCTACGAGAAGAAGCGGATTCTCCTCACCAACGTTCCCGGCGATTACATCACCATCAGCTCGGCTCTCGGCGAGGCTCCCCCGCTCAACATCATCGTGCTTCCCGTACTCTTCGAGCAGGAGGTCAAGGCGGTGATCGAGCTTGCCTCGTTCAGCCGCTTCTCGGAGACCCATCAATCCTTCCTCGAGCAGCTCACGGAATCGATCGGTATCGTTCTCAACACCATTGCCGCGAACATGCGGACGGAGGGCCTGCTGAAGCAGTCCCAGCTGCTGACGGCCGAGCTGCAGAGCCAGCAGGAGGAGCTGAGAAACACCAACGACCGGCTGGAGCAGCAGGCCGCATCCCTGCGCCAGTCCGAGGAACTCCTGCGTCAGCAGCAGGAAGCGCTGCAGAAGACGAATGAGGAGCTCGAGGACAAGGCGCGGCTGCTCGAACTCCAGAAGAGAGAGGTCGAGGCGAAGAACCAGGAGGTGTCCATCGCCAAGACCGCCCTGGAGGAGAAGGCCGAGCAGCTGTCGCTGACGTCGCGCTACAAGTCGCAGTTCCTGGCCAATATGAGCCACGAGCTGAGAACGCCGCTGAATTCGCTTCTGATCCTCTCGAAGCTCCTGACCGAGAATTCGGACGGCAACCTGACCGACAAGCAGCGGGAATTCGCGAAGACGATCCATGCGGCCGGCTCCGACCTCCTCGCGCTGATCAACGATATCCTCGACCTGTCGAAGATCGAGTCCGGCACAGTCAGCCTGGAGGTGTCGAGCGTCGCCTTCGAGGACCTCGTCGACAACATGGATCGCACCTTCCGTCAGGTTGCCGAGGAAAGAAAGCTCGACTTCCACGTGGAGGTCGATTCGAAGCTGCCGCCGTCCATCAGGACGGATTCGAAGCGGCTGCAGCAGGTGCTGCGCAACCTGCTGTCGAACGCCTTCAAGTTCACCGAGCGCGGCGGCGTGACCCTTCAGATCGGCTCGGCCGAGGGGACACCGCTGCGGGCGGGCAGCCAGTGGATCGCCATGTCGGTCACCGATACCGGCATCGGCATCCCGGAGGAGAAACAGCGGATCATCTTCGAGGCCTTCCAGCAGGCCGATGGCACGACGAGCCGGAAATACGGCGGGACCGGGCTGGGGCTGTCGATCAGCCGTGAGATCGCCCGCCTGCTCGGTGGCGAGATCGTGGTTTCGAGCACGCCGGGAAGCGGCTCGACCTTCACGCTTTTCGTGCCGGTCGAGCCTCCTGCGAGCCACGGGACAGCCGGAGCGGAAAGTTCCGCGCGGCCAAACGGCAACGGGACCGGGCAATACGGCGCCTCGGACGATTCGGCAGGGTCGATGATCCGCCAGCCATCGGCCGCGATGGCTCTCTCGGCCTCCCTGGACGATCGCCATGCGATCACGAGCGGAGACCGTGTCGTCCTGATCATCGAGGATGATGCCATGTTCGCCTCGGTGCTGCTGGAACTCGCCCGCGAGGAGGGCTTCCGGGGGCTGATCGCCATGGACGGCGCTTCGGCGCTTGCTCTCGCGCATCGCTACAAGCCGCACGCGATCACCCTCGACATCGGTCTTCCCGATATGGACGGCTGGGCGCTCCTGGACCTGCTGAAGCACGATCCGCGCACCCGTCATGTGCCGATCCATGTGATCTCGGTCGACGACCAGAAGAAGCGCGGCCTCAAGGCAGGCGCTTTCGGCTTCCTGGAGAAGCCCGTCGACCGGGAGGCCCTCATGGGAGCGCTCAACCGCACGAAGGAGTTCATCGACCGGCCCGTGAAGAAGCTGCTTCTCGTCGAGGATGACGACAATCAGCGCATGAGCCTGTCCGAGCTCATGAAGAGCGAGCAAGTCGAGGTGACGGCCGTGGGAACGGCCGAGAGTGCGCTGGAGGCCATCCAGGCAAGGCAGTTCGACTGCGCTGTCATAGACCTGGGGCTGCCGGATCTTCCCGGAGGGGACCTCATCGAGCGTATTCGCAGGACGAAAGGCGGCGAGGAGCTTCCCGTCGTCATCTACACCGGGCAGGACCTGACGAAGGCCGACGAGCGTCGCCTGCAGGGGCTTGCCGCGACGCTCATCGTCAAGGGCGAGGGCTCGTCCGAGCTCCTTCTCAACGACACGGCCCTGTTCCTGCACCGGGCGATCAGTGCCATTCCCGAGGAGAAGCACATCATCGTCGAGCGACGGAACGACGACGCGCTCGATGGCCGGAAGGTTCTGATCATCGACGACGACATGCGTAACATCTTCTCGCTGACGAGCGCGCTCGAGCAGCAGGGGATCTCGGTCGTCTTCGCCGAGAACGGCCTTGAAGGCATCGAGAAGCTCCAGGCCAATCCCGATGTCGACGTGGCCCTGGTCGACATCATGATGCCGGAGATGGATGGCTACGAAACCATGCGGGAAATCCGGAACATCGCGCGCTACCGCGACCTTCCCCTGATTGCGGTGACGGCAAAGGCCATGAAGGGCGACCGGGAGAAGTGTATCGAAGCAGGTGCGACCGACTATGTGTCGAAGCCTGTGGATGTGGATCAGCTTCTGGCTGTCTTGCGGGTTCAGCTCAGTCGAAGCACATATGTCCCGGACGGGAGAGGCGCTCCGAATGGCGGGGCTGTAGAGGCCGGGTTGAGCTCATGACGGACAACGTGAGGCGAGGGGAAACGGGCCCGAGGCCGGATGACTTCCATCTGGTCTCGGCCCGCCCACTGTCGGATCCGATCCCGGCCAAGATCCTGGTGGTCGATGACGATCCGAGAAACCTGATCGCCGTTCAGGAGGTGCTCCGGTCCCCCGGCGTGGAGATCGTCACCGCCGATTCCGGTGAGGGAGCCTTGCGTCATGTCCTGATGGACGACTTCGCGGCCATCCTCCTCGACGTGCAGATGCCCCGGCTCGACGGATATGAGGTTGCGAGCCTGATCAGGAACAGGCCGCGCTCGTCCCGCGTGCCGATCCTGTTTCTGACGGCGTTCAACAAGGACGACATGCATGTCTTCAAGGGATACTCGGCGGGTGCCGTCGACTACGTCTTCAAGCCCATCGAGCCCCTGATCCTCAAGTCGAAGGTCGACATCTTCGTCGACCTTTACCGCAAGACGGAGGAGATCCGCCGGCAGGCGGAGCAGGAGCGCCGCCTGCTGATGGACAACCTTCACGTCCGCAGCGAGAAGCTGAAGGCAGAGCAGGCCCTGCGGCGCCGCGAGGAGCATCAGTCGATCGTTCTACAGGCCCTGCCGATCGCGCTTTACACGGCCTCCGTCGAGGAGGATGACCGGCGCCTCCATTTCACCAACGAGAGCATCGAGCGCATCACGGGTTTTGCCCCGGAAGCCTTCCTTGGAGAGCCGGATTTCTGGTCGTCCCGGATCAATCCGGACGATCAGGAGCGTGTCCTGACCCAGCTGAAGCGGCTGGATGACGAGGGATCCGTCAATCTCGAGTATCGCTGGCGCTGTGCCGATGATGTCGAAAGGCACTTCCTCGACCAGACGGTCCTCATGCGGGATGAGGATGGCCGTCCCCGCGAGTTCTTCGGCATGTGGTTCGACATCACCGAGAGCAAGCAGATGGAGCAGAACCTGCTCCACGCCAGCAAGCTCGAGGCGGTCGGCCGCCTCACAGGCGGGATCGCGCATGACTTCAACAACATGCTGAGCGTCGTGATCGGCAATCTCGACCTCTTGAAGAAATCCATCCACGGCAACGAGAAGGCCGAGCGACGGGTGCGCATGGCGCTGGAGAGCGCCCAGCACTGCGCCGACCTCACCTACAGGCTCCTGACCTTCTCACGGCGTCAGCCCCTGCACGTTTCGACGATCGATGTCACGAGCCTGATGCCGAGCCTTCTGGAGCTGATGCGCAGGACGCTCGGCGAGCACATCAACGCGAGTTTCCGCTCCGGTGACGCCATATGGCCGGTCCAGGTCGACCGTGCCCAGTTCGAGGCGGCGCTCCTGAATCTCGCGGTCAATGCCCGCGATGCGATGCCCGATGGCGGTGACCTGACGATCGGTGTCGAAAATCAGGTGGTGGAGGAGGGAAAGTCCTCCTGTCCTGGCGGCGAATTCGTCGTCATCTCCGTGAGCGATACGGGTGTGGGCATGCCGCCCGAGGTGCTGGAGAAAGTCTTCGAGCCCTTCTTCACCACCAAGGAAAGCGGCAAGGGCACCGGCCTGGGCCTCAGCATGGTCTATGGTTTCGTCCAGCAATGCCATGGCCATGTGGAGGTCGAGAGCGCACCGAGCGCCGGCACGACGATCCGCATCTTCCTTCCGCGTTCCCACGAGATGGCAGAAAGCGCGTCGAACAGCCAGCCGTCCGTGGCCCATCCTTTCGGCGAAGGGCGCACGGTGCTCGTGGTCGAGGACAACCCGGCCGTTCGTCAGGTCGCGCTCTCGACCCTTCATTCCCTCGGCTTCGAGGTGCTGGAGGCCGAAACCGGAGACGAAGCCGCTCGGCTTCTGAGGTCAAGAAACGATGTCGCGCTGGTCCTTTCCGATGTCCGGATGCCGGGTGAGCTCAGCGGCATAGACCTGGCAAGGCTCATTCAGCGGGAGCAGCCGGAGATCCAGGTACTCCTGACCACGGGATATTTCGACGGCGACGACAAGCTCGAGGACCTAAACCTCCTCTACAAGCCTTACCGGGCGACGGACCTCGCGGAGAAAATCCAGTCGCTGATGAAGCTGCCGCAGAGGGCGGGGTTCGACACTGGGGCGGTCCGGAAGGCTGCGGCCGTTGCATAGGGAGACCGCAATTCTGCGCGTGGGGGATAGCCGCGAGAGCCCTCCCGACTATCCTCGTCAGGCAGGATCATAACTCGGCGCAGAGGCTGTCCCTGTGGCCGCTCCAGGCGGTATAGAAGTCGCCGGTCCGGTCCAGGACGAAGACGACGGCCGGATTGTTCGTCACGGACGACCAGCAGGCCGACTCGACGGCAAATTTCAAAGCTTTTGCGCGAAAATAGAATGATCCGAGATCCCGACCGGATCGAGTCACGGTCCAACGGTTGTGCTTGAATGCAACGCAGTACGCTCCGTGGGGCATGAGCTATCTCCCAAGTCGCTTTCCGGCAAATCACAGGTGCCGTTGCTATCCGCCCTGGGCGGATATGGCAACCACGAATGCCAATTTATGGCGGCAACCCTTAAGGACGGGTTTCGAGGCGGATTCAGAGGGAGGCGGTGACGCCTCCATCGACATAGATGACCTGCCCGTTGACGAAATTGGAGGCATCCGAGGCGAGGAAGATTGCCGCACCGAGAAGATCGTCCAGTTCGCCCCAGCGGCGGGAAGGGGTGCGGGCGATGAGCCAGTCGGAAAAGGCCTTGTCGTCGACGAGGGCGCGATTGAGCTCCGTCTTGAAGTAGCCCGGCCCGATGCCGTTGACCTGAAGGCCGTGCTTGCCCCAATCGATCGCCATGCCCTTCGTCAGCATCTTCACGGCCCCCTTCGTTGCCGTATAGGGCGCAATCGACGGACGTCCGAGTTCGCTCTGAACCGAGCAGATGTTGATGATCTTCCCCCGCCCGCGCGGGATCATCTTCCGGGCGACCGCCTGGCTCGCATAGAAGACGCTGTCGACATTCGCGGCCATCAGCTCGTGCCAGGTTTCCTCGGGATAGTCCTCGAGCGGGCCGCGGCGCTGCATGCCCGCATTGTTGACCAGGATATCGATCGGCCCGATGGCGTCTTCGATCCGGTCGATCGCAGCCCTGACGGCGGTGCTGTCGGTCACATCGAAGGGCATTTCCGATACCGACGAGCCTTCATCGCGCAGCGTCCGCGCCGCATGGGCGACTCGGTCCGGCTGCCGGCCGTTCAGAACCACGTGCGCGCCGGCCCGGCAGAGACCGCGTGCGAGAGCAAGGCCGATGCCCGCGCTCGACCCCGTCACCAGGGCGATGCGGCCGGAAAGATCGAAGAGGTTCGCCATGTTCACGTTCATTTCCGGATCCCGATTGAGCCAAGCCCGTCCTCAGAGCACGCGCCCCGGATTGAGGATGCCCGCCGGGTCGAGCGTCTGCTTCACCTTGGCCATCAAGGCGAGTTCGCTCTCCGTCCGGCTCAAGGCCAGATAGGGGCGCTTGATGCGGCCGATCCCATGTTCGGCGGAGATGGACCCGCCGAGCCTCGAGACCAGATCGTAGACGAGACCCTGAACGCCCTTCTTGACGGCATCGGTCATGTCGCGGATGGCCACGTTGATGTGGATGTTGCTGTCGGCCACATGTCCGAAGACGACATAGACGGCTTCCGGCCATTGCTTGGGCATTTCCCGGCGCAAATGATCGACCGCTTCCGTCATGCGGTTCAGGGGCACGCTGACATCGAAACGGATCTCGTCGGGCAGGAAGCGGCCATACTCGTAGGGTGTCTCCCGATAGGCCCAGAAGCGGTTTCTGTCGGCCCGGGATTGGGCGACCACGGCATCCCTGATGAGACCCTGCTCGTAGAACTCGCCGAGAAGGTGGGAGAAGGCTTCCGTTCCTGCCGGGTCTGCCCCCATATCGGCCTCGATCAGCAGCGTCACGTCGTGCTCGGCCTCGAAGGCGGGCGGCAGGCCGCAGATCCTGGTGGCGACGGTCATGAATTCCCGCCACATGGCCTCGAAGACCAGCAGGCGTCCCGGTTGGGTCTGCTGGAACCGGCGCAGCACGACGAGTGCATCCTCGAAGCTGCCGACGGCGCAGAGAGCGGTCTGAAGACCCTGGGGCTTGGGATGCAGGCCGATCACGGCTCGCGTGATGACGCCAAGCGTTCCCTCGCTGCCGATGAAGAGTTGCGTCCAATCGTATCCCGCATTGTTCTTCAGCATCTTGTTGAGCGAGCGAACCACGGTGCCGTCCGCGAGGACAGCCTCGAGGCCGAGCGTGTTGCGTCGTGCCATGCCGTAGCGGACCACCTGGTTGCCGCCCGCATTGGTCGCGAGGTTGCCGCCGATCGTACAGGTCCCGCGCGCCCCAAGATCGATCCCGCAGAGGAAGCCTGCCTCGTCGGCCGCCTGCTGCACGGTTGCGAGCGGAGTTCCGGCCAGGGCGGTGAGGGTTGCGCTCGCGGCATCGATCTCTTCGATCCCGCTCATTCGCTCCAGGGAGAG
>JAEWKH010000064.1 GCA_023386155.1 Pseudomonadota bacterium | reverse complement strand
CCCTAGGACTCCGCTATCTGGAGTTCGTCGGCCAGGGAGGCGATCTCCTCGATGGCGGCCGCCAGGTCCTCGGCTCCGCGCGCCTGCTGGCGCGCCGCGGTGGCGGCCTGCGCGGCAGCGCTGCCGGCCTGCTCGGCCACGGCGGCGATCTGCTGGGTGCCCAGCCGGACCTCGCGCACCGCTGTCATGACCGTCTCGGAGCCCGACAGGATGGCGGCGCTGCCCTGACGGATGTCCTGCACGCCGGCCTCCACCGCGCCCAGCCGCTCCATCGCGAGGGCATTCCTGGCGACCTCGGCCTCGGCGATGGCGGCGCTCTGCTCCAGGTCCCGCCGGACGGCGGCGATCTGGTCCCGGATCTGGCGGACCACGTCCTTGATGCGGTCGGCATTCTCGGACGCATCCCGCGCCAGGTTGCGGATGTCGCCGGACACGATCGCGAAGCCGCGGCCGGCCTCGCCGGTCCGGGCGGCCTCGATGGAGCCGCTCACGGCCAGCATGGTGGTCTGGACCGCCACGAGGGCGATGCCGTCGACGATCTTCTCGATGCGGCGGCCGGATTCGTCCAGCCCGCCCATCAGGCCGATGACGGTCTGCATCTCCCGCAGCGCCTGCTCGACGCCCGAGGACAGCCGCGTGGTCGCGGCGCGGTTGTCCTGGAGGTCGGCCGCGAGGGCCTCGATCCGTGCGACGGCGGTGCCTGCCACATCCTGCGAGGCCGTGGTCGCGCGCGCGATCTGCTCCATCGCCGCATTGGCCTGCTGGGTGGCGGCGGCCTGCATCTGCGCTCCCCGGCTGATCTGATCGACCGCCGTCATGATTTCGCCGGCGGCCCCGGAGAGTTCCTGAATGGCCGCGGACAGCTCCTCGGCGGCGGAACCGACCTGCTCGGCGCCGGCGATCCCGGCCGCCCCGCCCTGAAGATCATCCGCGAGAGCGGCCAAGGCCTGGGCGGTCTGCTGGCTCTGATCGAGCGATGCGCTCTGCTGCTGGACGGCGCGCTGCGCCTCGGCGGCGGCGGCGGCCTGCTCCTCGGCGGCGCTCGCCACCTGCTCCGCCCCGCGCTGCGCCTCGCGGATGGCGGCCTCGGCCTCGACGGCCGCCACGAGGATGGCCTGGCTCCCCTCGGCCAGGAGGGACACGTCGGTTCGGATCTTGTCCAGGGCCGCCACCACGGCACGCCCGATCTGGGCCTCCCCGGATGCGGTTTCCGCCGCCGCCCTGATCCGGTCCGCAACGGACCGGACCTCGCTGACGATGCCCTCCGCGAGGGTCTGGACATTCTGCGCGCTCGTCTCCGAGGTGCCGGCGAGCGCCCGGACCTCGTCGGCGACGACGGCAAAGCCGCGCCCGCTCTCGCCGGCCCGGGCCGCCTCGATGGCGGCATTCAGCGCCAGCAGGTTGGTCTGATCGGAAATGTCTCCGACCACGCGGGTGATCTCGCCGATCTCGGCGGCCTGCTTCTCGAGCAGCGAGACGACTTCGACCATCGCCCGCTGGCGCGACGCGTTGGTCTCCACGGCGGTCGCGGAGGTGTCGATCTGGGCTCCCATCTCGATCAGGAGAGCCTGCAGGCTGGCCGTCCTGGCGCGCGTCGCCTCGGCATGGGCGCGCGCCTGCGAGAACGAGACACCCAGGCTCACGATGGCCGAGAGCGACTGCTGGGAGGCGCCGGCGGCCTCCTCGGCGCCGCTGGCGATCTGCTCCATGGAGCGCCTGAGCTCCTCGGCGGCCGCCGAGGCTTCGGACACTCCGCTCGCCAGCTCTTCCGTGGCCGCGCCGATGCGCTCCGCGGCCTTCTGCTGCCGGGCCCTGACGCGCTCCAGGGTCCGGCGCTGGGATGCGGCTCCCTTCGCCGCTGGAGCAGGCATGCCGGAATGCGCGGCTTCGTCGCCGGCCGGACGTGAAGTGCTCTTGCCCGCGAGTTCGGACGTCTTGACCAGTGCCATCGGGGCCCCTTGAAGCTATGCGGCGGAATTCTGCAACCGCTCCCGCGCGCCAGTCGGCTTTCCGGCTCGTTGAAGCGGTATGGAGAGGAGCTAGAGCATCGGACGTGAAAAGTGGACCTGCCCTTTTGGGATCCAACCCGATGCTCCACTCTTTCGGAGAGCGCATCGTGCGAAAAACCGGATCCACCTTTTCGCACGATGCGCTAGACTCTTATAGGTTAAGCGCCCGCCCCGACAAGGCGCGCAGAGGCGGCAACGTCCGGCGTTCGGACCCGAATGGCACGCCGCCATGGCGGCGTCGCCTCACGGGCCGGGCCACTGGCCCGCGCCCTCGACCACCGGCCCGCGCCCGGCCGGCTTCGGCGGCGGGTTCTCCCAATCGATCTCCCGCGGCGCGCGGCCGTGACGGTAGACCATCCAGCGGCCCTCATCGTCCTGGTACACGCCGTAGACCAGGACGCCGCGCTCGCGACGCGCGTGACGCGCGATGACCATGACGTCGCGCAGGCCGCGCAGCACGATCCACGCGAGGCCGAGCACGGTCGCCGGAATGGCGACGAGCCAGAGCGCCTGGATGAATTCGGGCCAGGTGTGGAACTTCGAGAGCCAATCGGCCTAGCGCATCGTGCGGACCCAGCGGGCCGCGCTAGCGAAAAGTGGACCCGGTTTTCACTGGCGTGGCCCTCCGGGTCCACTTTGAACGATGCGCCAGCCAAGAGAGAAAGCATCGGATCAATCCCAAAAGTGCAAGTCCACTTTTGGGTCCGATGCTGTAGAGGCTGTAAGGCTGCTCCATCGCGGCAACTCCCTTCGGGTGAAGCGACCACCAGGAGCCTTGGTGGCCGGGGAGTTGAGAAGCCGCCCAGGGACGACCGCGCTGTCCTTTAGGCTTTCGCCCTGGACATGCGACAGCGCCTCCCCGACCGTAAGGTTGGGAAGGCATCAGTAGCGGCGGATGCTTACGCCGCCCTGGGTCGGGGTTCTCACGCCCCGGAACCGGGTGCGCCCGGCTCCGGTGACGAGATAACACGTAACAATGGTGGGCGGTCAATGGACTTGCGGTGAGCCGGCCATATCCTCCCCGTCATGGCCGCCGCGGATGTGATCCGGGGTCTATGCCGTGATCGGCTTTCCCCACCCTCCGCCCTCATCCTGAGGAGCCTGCGCGAGCAGGCGTCTCGAAGGAGCGTCCAGCGCACACTGGATCCTCCTTCGAGACGCAGAATGCATCTGCTCTTCAGAGCTTGGCTCGTCATTCGTTGTTAGGCGCAGGTGCTATTTCCCTCCCCACCCCTCTCAGGCCTGCCTGAGAGGGGCATCCTCTTGCGCAAGTCGGGAACACCCGACTTGCGATGGGGAGGGATTAAGGGTGGGAGTGTGGGCGCCGGACCTTGATAGGCTATCGCCCACACCCCCACCTCCAGCTCCTCCCCACAAGGGGGAGGAGAGCAGGTCGCGTTTTTTCAAGCTGGACTCTCAGGATGAAGGTTGCGTTTCCGAAAGGCGTGGATGGCCGGGACAGGCCCGGCCATGACGGCGAGGATGCGAGATGCGTCCGCGCCTACTGGTTCAGCACCTTGTAAAGATCGTCCCAATCCGGGTTCATGCCGTGGATGAGGCGCACCTTCCAGGCGCGGGGCCAGTGCTTCAAGGTCGTCTCGCGCTGGATCGCGAGGCGGATGTCGTCGTGCCACTCGTACCAGACGAGGCGCTTGAGGCCGTACTGCTTCGTGAAGCCGGGAACGATGCCCTCGCGGTGCTGCCATGCGCGCCGGGCGAGATCGCTCGTCACGCCGAGATAGAGCGTGCCGTTGCGCCGGTTCGTCATGATGTAGACCCAGCCGCCCTTGTGCATTCAACGATGATACGCCGTTGCGTCCGCCGCTCCACCGTCATGCCCGTCCCCGGACTTGATCCGGGGATTGTCGCGGGTATCCACGCCTTTTCGGCGCGGCGGGTTGAAGACGTGGATGGCCGGGTCAAGCCCGGCCATGACGGGGAGGGACCTAGCCGATCAAGGGCGCTGACTCTCAAATCTCCCTTATGTAATCTTGAATTCGGACGCGCTCATGAGAAGGCCTGCTTTGAGTTTAGCAAAATAGGTCTGGCCTCCCGAAGCCGAGCCGTTTGCGTCATACCAGAGATAACCGGTGCTCTTGTCGTAGCCGATGAAGTCGTTGGAATCCTTCGCCGTGGCTCCTGCGACGAAGGAGGATTTGCTCAAGGCGCCGGCTTTAACGAGCTTACGGAAGATTTTGTTGTCGAGCCAGATCGTGTCGTCAGCGACCTTGTAGTCCATGACACGATCGAGATTCTTGCTCTTGTTCAATTTCGTATCGAACACGAACACATCCTTGCCCAGGCCGCCGCGCAGAGTGTCGTTGCCATAGCCGCCGCCAATCGTATCCTTGCCCGTCATGCCTTGTAAGACATCCTTGCCGTCGCTGCCTAATATCACGTTGTTGAGTTCGTTCCCGGTCAGACGGAGGGATTTAGCCGTGCTCGCCATCAGGCTCTCCACCTCACTTGGAAGCGTGTAGTCGATGGTAGTAAAGACGATATCATCCCACCCGCCTTCGGCGTTTTCGATAACCTGATCACCTACGTTATCGACGTCATATCGATCGTTACCCGCGCCCCCGATCAACACGTCAGCCCCCAGACCGCCATCGAGAAAGTCAATGCCATCGAGGCCCTCAAGCCGGTTGTCGCCTTCATTCCCGATCAGATCATTGTTGAGGTTGTTGCCCGTGCCATTGATGTTGCCGGCTCCCTCCTTCAGGCGCAGCTCTTCAACATTGGCACTCAAGACGTAGCTAACAGAGGCACGGACATAATCCCGCTCGCCACTGTTAAAGTCCTCGACGACAACGTCCAATAAGTTATCGACTGCATAAAAGTCACGGCCGAGCCCGCCAACGAGCGTATCGACACCAGCATAGCCGTCCAAGGAATCGTCTCCGCTGCCCCCTTCCATCCGATTGTCGGAGCTATTGCCGTTCAGGATGTTATCCCGTCCATCCCCGATCACATTTGCGCCGGGGATGCTCTCGAACAACCAGAAGAAGATAGGGTCGGCTGCTATGATAGTGAAAGTTTTCGTCGCTGCATCGTATGTTGCCATAAGTAAATCTCTGAAATGTTATTATATTTCTGTATCTGACGAACAGCGTGCGCGTGTCAAGAGATGGGATGAGCTGTAGACTGCTCAGATCCCCCCACCTCCCTCGAACCACCATTCCCGCACGTCCCACCCAAAAACCTTCCTCGCGCCCGATGCGCTCCAGAGGGGCGGGGAGCGCGTCGCGGAGTTCAGCTCGAAACGGCCCTTCCGGAAACGCCGCTCCGTCCGTGACCGGGCAACGCCTGGCGGCGGGGCCGCCGGGCGGGATGGCGCGTCAGCCGCGCCGGGCGGCGTCGATTGTGGCGACGTCGATCTTGCCCATGTCCATCATCGCGTCGAAGGCGCGCTTGGCCTCGGCGCCGCCGGCCGCCAGGGCTTCCATCAGGGTGCGCGGCGTGATCTGCCAGGAGATGCCCCAGCGGTCCTTGCACCAGCCGCAGGCGCTCTCCTGGCCGCCATTGCCCACGATGGCATTCCAGTAGCGGTCGGTCTCCTCCTGGTCCTCGGTGGCGATCTGGAACGAGAAGGCCTCGCTGGGCCTGAAGGCCGGCCCGCCGTTGAGGCCGATGCAGGGCACGCCCGCGACCGTGAACTCGACCATCAGCACGTCGCCTGCCTTGCCGGACGGGAAGTCGCTCGGGGCGCGGTGGACCATGCCCACCGTGCTGTCGGGAAAGGTCTCAGCATAGAAGCGGGCGGCCGCCTCGGCGTCCTTGTCGTACCAGAGACAGATCGTGTTCTTCGCCATCGCGTGTTCCTTTCGCGTTGAAGCCATGCTGCGGTCCTTCTCCATGCCGGAGCCGTTTCCCTTTCGAGCAACGGCCTCCATTCCTCGGCCTGACGCCTGCCCGAAGGCGGGCCGGATCCCCTCCGCCGCGCCAGGACCGGACCTTACGTCCCTCCCGCCGAACCCTCAAATCCCCCCGCCGCCCTCGAACCACCATTCCCGCACCTCCCAGCCATAGCCCTCCTCGCGGTTGATGCGCTCCAGATGGGCGGCGAGCTCGTCGCGCAGCTCGTGGAGGCTGCGGCGGGGCCTGGGGGCGTCGATCTCGTATTCGTGGGCGGGGAGGGGCGCGCGGACATGCTTGTCGATCTCGCCCAGCGTGCGGGTGAGGCGGGCGAGCGGCTGGAGGGAGCGCTGGGCGCGCTCGATGGGCTGCGTCTCCAGGATCTCCGCATGGCGCTCCGCCAGGGTCCAGAGCTTCTGCGCGATCCGCTCGCGCCGGTCGCCGGGTTGCGTCGTGGCCTCGGCATCGGTGGATTGGGCGGGGGCGGGAGGAGCGGCCGGGCGCTGCCAGCCCTCCTGTCGCGCATAGCGCGACACGGTCGCGGCCGAGACGCCCAGCTCCGCGCCGATCACCCGATAGGACCAGCGTGTGCGCTCCACAAGCTTGCGCATCGCCTCGATCATCCCCTCGTCCGTCTTCTCGGGAAAGGCGGCCTCCTTCGGCGCGTGAGGCGAGCGGGCGGTGGGAAAGAGAGGCGAGGACGGCATGGCAATGACTTCGTTTAAAATAGAACAAAACATGAACATAATAGACATTGGGCGGGAATTGTCAAGGTTGGGCGTGCCCCGTGCGCGGACGCTGTTTCACACCCCACTCATCTCCGGCAGGTCTGAGATGGTTGGGGAGGAGGGCTGGTTGCGCGTGATCCTGAAAGCGGTCCCGGCCTCATCCTTGCTTCCTGACCGGACACCCTCTCACCTCATCCTGAGGAGCCGCTGAAAGCGGCGTCTTGAAGGAGGATCCAGAGTGCACTGAAACCTCCTTCGAGACGGTCGCTGTGCGACCTCCTCAGGATGAGGACTGAGGGAGCCGAAGCAGGATGGGAGGGCGTGGCTGGCCGTTCGCACCGCGCCCAGATCCTGCTCGCGCTCGCCCTTGCAACAGCCTTGCAACGCTGTTTCAAGGCTGTTGCAAGGGATGTTGCAAGGCGTTGCAAGGGTTTGTTGCAAGGGCGGAGCCGGCCGGGGTCCGTTTCATCACCGTTCCAAGGGAAATCGATCAGTTTTCATCATTTGTGCTGATGCATCGGCGGGCGTATTCCAGGTCTCTTGAGAGGAATAAGCGCCATGAGTCATGCCTCGGGACACGCCACCGCCGCCATGCCCGCGCCGAACCTGAAGGGGATCGACGGGACGACGCTCGGGCTCTATGCGGCGACCGTGCTGCTGTGGGGCGTGAGCTGGATCGGGATCCGGGCGCAGCTCGGGGTGGTGGCGCCGGAGATGTCGGTGCTGTGGCGGTTCCTGCTCGCGGCCGTGCTCATGTGGGGCTGGGTTCTCGCCACCGGGCACCGGGTGCGCTTCCCGCTCGCCGATCACCTGCGCTTCGCGGCGGTGGGCGTCTGCCTGTTCTCGTTCAACTTCCTGTCGTTCTATTACGGGGGGCTGAGCGTGCCGTCCGGGCTGCTCTCGGTGGTGTTCTCGCTCGCCTCCGTGTTCAACCTCGCCCTGAGCTTCGTGATCTTCCGCCAGAAGGTCGAGCCGCGAGTGGCGCTCGGCGGGGCGATCGGGGTCGCCGGGATCGTGTTCCTGTTCTGGCCGGAGATCACCGGCGCGGGCTTCAACGCGGCGGCGCTCAAGGGCCTGGGGCTGTGCGTGATGGGCACCCTGTTCTTCTGCTCGGGCAACATGATCTCGACGGTGGTGCAGCGCCGGGGCGTGCCGCTCCTCTCCGCCACGGCCTGGGGCATGACCTATGGCTGCGCGGTGCTGCTGGCGCTCAACCTCCTGCGCGGCAACGCCTTCATCATCGAGCCGACGGTGAAGTACATCGGCTCGCTCCTGTACCTCGCGGTCGGCGCGTCGGTGCTCGCCTTCATGTCGTACCTCACCCTGCTGCGGCGTCTCGGCGCCGCGCGGGCGGGCTATGCCACGGTGCTGTTCCCCATCGTGGCCCTCACGGTCTCGACCCTGGTCGAGGGCTATGTGTGGACGCCGCTCGCGGTGATCGGCGTCGTGCTGGCGCTCGTGGGCAACGTGCTCGTGCTGCGGCGGCCGGCGGCGAAATAGGGCTTTTGCTGTCGCGTTGTCTTAGAACATCGGACCCAAAAGTGGACTTGCACTTTTGGGATCGCTCCGATGCTTAATTCCTGCGGAACCGGTATCCACTTCGCCGGACAACGCTTACTCGGCCGCCAGCGGCGCCATCGTGCGGGTCGAGCCGAGATTGTCGAGCGACTGCTTGATGTGGAAGCCGAGCGCGTCGGCGAGCGGGTTCTCCTCGCCGCGGGCGCGGATCAGGCCGATCTTGCACGAGGGCAGGGCCGGGAAGCCGTCGGAGGGGCCGAGGATCCGCATGCCGGGACGCACGGCGCTCTCGGGCAGGACCGACACGGCGAGACCCGCCAGGACCGCCGCGCCCACGGCGGTCGAGTGATAGCTCACATAGGCGATCCGGAAGGTGCGGCTCGCGCTCTCCAGCGCCTCCGTGGCCGAGTGGCGCCAGTGGCAGTTGGGGCGGCCGAGCGCCAGGGGAACCGGGCTTTCCTCGTGCACCCCGTGGCGGGCCGAGGTCACCCAGAGAAGCTGCTCGATGCGCACGATCTCGGACGGGCCGCGCCGGTCCACATGGGTGATGATCGCGAGGTCCAGGTCGCCGTGCTGCACGCGCTCGATCAGGTTGTGGCTGGGCTCGCACACCACCGTCACCTCGGCTTTCGGGTTGGAGCGCGAGAAGCGCGCCAGGATCTCGGGCAGGTAGCGGTCGGCGTAATCGTCCGGCAGGCCGAGGCGCACCCGGCCCGTGAGCTCGTTGTCGTCGAAGGCGGCCATGCATTCGGCGTTCAGCCGCACGATCCGGCGGGCGTAGTCGAGCAGGCGCTCGCCCTCGTCGGTGAGCTTGGACAGGCGACCGTCGCGCTCGAAGATCGCCTTGCCGACCCGGTCCTCCAGCCGCTTCATCTGCATGGACACCGCGCTCTGCGTCTTGTGCACGATCTCCGCCGCGCGGGTGAACGACCCCGTATCCGCGATGGCCACGAAAGTCCTCAGCTGGTCGATATCAAGCAGATGCATGGCACCACCCTCGTCATCAATCATGTTGATGATACATATCTCAAACAATCGTTTCAAGTGATGAAAGATGTTTGGTATAAGATTCCTGTCCTGAAAAACTCAGGAAAATCAGGCGCTTGAGTGAGAGTCCCTTCATAAGTGTTCTTGTGAAGGCCCAGAAATGTCTCTGCAACGCCCCTGAAACACTGCCTGCAACGCCCTTGAAACGCTCCTGAAACAGCGTTGCAAGGTGTTGCAAGGGAACGGAACGAGATAGAGAGCAAGGAGACCTCCGATGAACCGGTCTGCATTGTCGTCGATGACCTTCCTAAGGATGGCCGCTCTGGGGCAGTTCGCCCGCGCGCTCGTGAATCTCGTCCAGGCCCTGAAGCACCGTCGTGAGGTCAAGCACCTCGCCGAGTTCGACGACCGGATGCTCGCGGATATCGGATTGACGCGCAGCGACGTATGGAGCGCGCTCGACGAGCCGTTCACGCGCAATCCGTCATGGGTGCTGGTTCGAAGTGTGGAGCGGCATTCCCGCGCCGAAAAGCCCGACCCCCCGCGCCGTCCAGCCCGACCGGTGGTCCCCATGGTGACGCTGGTCAAGCGCTGCGCCTAACCCTTCTTGTCCTGGCTCTGCCAGGCATCGCTGAAGATCGATTGAAGGGACGCGAGATATTGCAGCTGCATCTCGCGTCCTTTCTCCATCATCTCGTCAAAGGAGGGCGAGGAGGGGGGCGCCTCCTCCGGCGCCGTCGGAGGCGTCACGTTCAGAACGCTTGCCATCATGTCCTCGAACGGATTGGCATGCTTCTTCTCGGGAGCCGTCGCGGTCATCCACCCGGCCCAGAGATCCGCCCAGGGGTTGGCGCTGCCGGGCTTGTCCTTTGCATCGTCCTTCGAGGCCGCGAAGGACTGGATGACCTGCGCCTGGGCCGCCATCCAGTGCGCCATGCCGCCGGCCATGATGCCAGCCAAGAGCGGCAGCATTTGCTGCATGGTTTCGGTGCTGATGCCCGCGTAATCGGCGGCCTGATGCGCCACGCGGCGGCTGATCTCGTCGGAGCCGAAAAGCTGGTCGAGGAGCCTCCTCCCTTCCTGCTGCGCTTGCGGCGTGAAGGGATTGCCGGCAGCCTGCCAGAAATTCCGGTAGGGGCCGCCCATCATGGATTGGAAGAGGCGGGCTGGATCGCTGGACGAGGTGGCATGCTGCAGCCCCATGGCGAAGGCCGGCATGAAGGCCGCCATCATCTTCTGCGTCTGATCGCCTGAAAGATTGAACTGCTGCGCAAGGGTCGCCAGGGCTGCACTGGTCTGGGCCTGGCGCATCAGATCGAACCAGTTGAACATGGCAGCCTCCTCGACCGTCCCGATAGTAAACGCCCGCGGCCGGACCGTCAGGCCGCGGGAACAGCTTGCCTCTCCAAACGCCGGATTGTCCAGAACGCAGTGATGACGGCTGCGATGCCGAACACCACGGATCCTGCGCCAATGCCCACGAGGGCGCCCTTGGGACCGGCGATCTCGGCGCCGAAATAGGCAAAGGGGATCATGCCCAGGGTCGCCCGGCCCCAGTTGAAGAAAGTGGAAAGCAGGGGATAGCCGAGGTTGTTGAAAGAGGCGTTGGCCACGAAGACGAGGCTGATGAAGAACCAGATGAAACCGCTGAGCTGGCAGAAGAACTGGACGATATCGGCCGTCGCGGGCGGCGCATTGAAGGCCCGCGTGAGCGGAACCTGAACCAGGAACAGGATCAGCCACACGCCGCCCACATAGATGATCGTGAAGGTCAGCGCGTCCTTGAGGGTCTGCCTCATGCGGTCATAGCGATGCGCGCCCCAGTTCTGCCCGAGCACGGGACCGATGGCGCCTGCCAGGGCGAAGACGCCGGCGAAGGATACGGGCGTGACCCTGTCGATGATCGCGGAGGCGGCGATCGCCTGATCGCCGAACTGCGCCATCACGCCCATGAAGAAGGCATTCGCCACGGGGGCTGCTATATTGGTGAGAATGGCCGGAACCGCGATGGCGAAGAACGGCCGGACATCGGCGGCAATCGCCTTCCAGCTGGGCCTGCCCAAAAGGCGATGCGCGCGGGTGAGATAGAGAAAGCTCACATAGACATAGGCGACGCGCGCGATGTTGATGGTCAGTGCCGCGCCGTTGGCCTTCAGGTCCAGTCCGAAGATGAGGATGGGATCGAGCACGACCGTAACGGCAGCCACGGACAGGGTGGCATACATGCTGCGCTTGGCATCGCCTGCAGCGCGCAGGACGGTGGAGAACGCCATGCCGATAGCCATGAGACCGTTCGTCGGCAGCGCGATCCAGAGGAAGTTCTTCGCGACCTCATAGGCCTCGTCGCGCGCGCCGATGGTGCTCAGGATCAACGGCAGCAGCGGCAGGATGATCAGGCTGACGATCGCCGCCATCACGGCCATGAGAAGGCTGCACGACGTCGCCAGGCGCCGTGCGTCGTCCGGCCGGCGCGCGCCGAGCGCGCGCGACACGAGGGCGCCGATGGGGATCATCAGGCCCACATTGATCGAGACCGTGAAGAACATCACCACCGTGGCGAGGCCGACGCCCGCCGTCAGGCTCGGATCGTTCAGCCAGGAGATGTACAGGAGCGACACGAGATCGACGATGAAGATCGCAATGAGGCCGGCCGCTCCCGTGCCCGTCATGACGAGAACGTGGCGCATGGTCGAGCCGACCACGAAGCGCGGAGGTTCGCTCCCGGTATCCGCCTTCCTCGCCGGGGACTCAGCATCCATCACGATACGCCTTCGCCGAGAATGTCGCGCGTTTCCGGGCTGAGAGCCCTGGCCCTGCTTGTCGGAACGGTGAGCGGTTCAGGGGCGATCCGCGAGCCCACCACCAGCTCGGCGCCACCCATGGTGCCGACTTCCTTCTGCAGCACGAGGCGCGCGATATCGCGCTTGCGCACGTCATTGGCCGCTGCGGCCGCCACCTCGGGCTCCGTCCCGAGTTCCTCGAGCGCCGACCGTCCGAAGACGATGGCGGACTCGAACACCTCGCGGATCTGATAATCCACATCCCGGTTCATGAGTTCGATGGCATGGACGCGATCGAAAGCGCGCACGAAGCTGCGGGCGTTCTGGAAGTTCTCGTGGATGATGTCGATGATCTTCATCATGTCGTCGTGACCATCGATGCAGACGCAGATCATCTCGGCCTTCTCGGCTCCGGCCGCGCGCAAGACGTCCAGGCGGGTTCCGTCGCCATAATAGACCTGCAGCCCGAAGCGCCCCGCGTCGCGGATGCGCTCGACATCCTTGTCGATGACGGTCGCTTCGATTCCCTGCGCCAGCAGAACCTGGTTCACGATCTGCCCGAAGCGGCCGAAGCCGATCACCAGGACACGGCTTTCAAGCTCGCCTTCCTGACCCGGAAGGCTGAGCTGGTCCGGCTGCTCTTCGCTCACGCCGCGGCGGGCGAGCATTCGCTCGACGAAGGTCGACAGGAGCGGACCCAGGAGCATGGTGATCGCGGCGAGCGCCGTGACCGGCTGCGCCTCTGCCGGGGACATGAGGCCGATATCCCTGGCGAGGGGGATGAGGACGAAGGCGAACTCGCCCGCAGTGCACAGCAGCGTTCCGGAACGCAGGCCGTCGCGCCAGCTCGCGCCGAACAGCTTCGACAGGATGATGATGAGGATGGTCTTGCCGAGAACGACGACGGGCGCCGCGATGAGCAGAAGCAGCCATTGCTCGCGTACGAGGGCGAGATCGATCGACATGCCCACGCTCATGAAGAACAGGCCGAGCAACATGCCGCGGAAGGGCTCGATATCCGCCTCGAGCTGGTGCCGGAAGTTCGACTCGGCGAGCAGCAGCCCGGCCAGGAAGGCGCCCATCGCCATGGACAGGCCCACCTCCTGCATGAGCAGGGCGGCGCCGAGGACCACGAGCAGCGCGGAGGCGGTCATGACCTCGCGGGCACCGCTGCGGGCGAGAACACGGAAGAAGGGGTTGAGCCCATAGCGGCCGATCAGCACGACGGCGGCGATGCCGAGTATAGCCTCGCCGACCGCCAGGAGGCGGTCCATGAAGGAACCGCCCTCTGCCGCCGCCCCGGAGGCGAGGAGCGGCAGGATGGCGAGAAGCGGCACGACGGACAGGTCCTGAAAGAGCAGGACCGCGAAGGAGCGCTGGCCGTAGGGCGTTTGCAGGTCGTTCCTCTCGCCCAGCATCTGCAAGGCGATGGCCGTGGCCGAGAAGGCGACGGCGACACCCGTGACGAAGGATGCCTTGGACGAGAAGCCGATGGCATAGGCCGCCGCGCCGAGGCAGAGGGTCGTCACGGCCATCTGGGCAAATCCCAGGCCGAAGATGTTCCCTTTCATCTCCAGGAGATGGGACAGCTTGAGCTCGAGGCCGATGATGAAGAGAAGCAGCACGACGCCCAGTTCCGCAACGGTCGCGATCGTCTGCGGATCCTCGGCCAGGCTCAGGCCCGACGGCCCGATGGCGACGCCTGCGGCGAGATAGCCCAGGACGGCGCTCAGGCCCAGGAGGCGGAAGATCGGGACGGCCACGACCGCCGCCCCGCAGAAGGTCAGGATGGGCGGAAGGAAGCTGACGTGGGAAGCGGTGGCGGCCATGAGCAATCGGGAAAGTGATGGGCTGTTGCACCTTTCTAGGGATTCTGACCGTCAAGAGCGAGCGTTTCTTGACGGGAACTCCTCCGCATTGTGCCTCATCGCACGGCCTCTTCGCTCCCTCTCGCGGGGAGGAGGGGCAGGGGGGAGCGACCAATCGAATGTTTATTGAGTCAGGCGCAGGTTCACCTCTCCCATGGGGAGAGGTCGGACCGTCAGGTCCGGGTGAGGGGGTACGCCCTCGCCGGATAGGTCTGTAACCCCTCACCCGCCGCGCTCACGCGCGTCGACCTCTCCCTCAAGGAGAGGTGAACCTGCGCCTCGCTGACAAAGGTCAGGCGCTGGCACCCCCACCCTGACCCTCCCCGCAAGGGGGAGGGAACAACGCCCTCCGCAGACTTGCCCCTGCCGCGAAACAGCGTCGCTCCCGCTTGACAGGAGGGGCCTCGTCTCGCCACATCGCCAAATCATGACGAAGCCCTCTCTCGACATCCTGCTCTGTGCCCCGCGCGGCTTCTGCGCCGGGGTCGTCCGTGCCATCGATGCGGTCGAGAAGGCGCTCGCGATCCATGGGGCGCCGGTCTATGTGCGCCACGAGATCGTGCACAACAAATATGTCGTGGAAAACCTGAAGCGGAAGGGCGCGGTCTTCGTCCGGGAGTTGGACGAGGTGCCCGACACGAAGGCTCCGGTGATCTTCTCGGCCCATGGGGTTCCCAGGTCGGTGCCGGAGGCCGCGCAGGCCCGCAACCTCTTCGGGATCGACGCCACCTGCCCGCTGGTGACCAAGGTGCACCGGGAGGCGCAGGTCCACCACAAGCGGGGCCGTCACATCGTCCTGATCGGCCATGCGGGCCACCCGGAGGTGATCGGCACCATGGGTCAGCTGCCCGAGGGGGCTGCAACCCTGGTCGAGACCGTGGACGACATCGCCCGGCTGCGGCCGGCAGACCCGGACAATCTCGCCTTCGTCACTCAGACGACCCTGTCCGTCGACGACACCCAGGACATGGTGGACGCGCTGAAGGCGCGGTTCCCCGCCATCGTCGGCCCGCACAAGGAAGACATCTGCTATGCCACCACGAACCGCCAGGGCGCGGTGAAGCGCGTCGCCCCCCGGGTCGACGCCATGATCGTGGTGGGCTCGCCGAACTCCTCCAATTCCCAGCGCCTGCGCGAGGTCGCCGAGCGGGAGGGATGCCCCTTGGTCAGGCTGATCCTGAGGGCCGAGGACATCGATTGGAGCCTGTTCGGCAACATCCGCAGCCTCGGCATCACGGCCGGCGCCTCCGCGCCCGAGGTCCTGGTCGAGGAGATCATCGATGCCTTCGCCGAGCGCTACGAGGTCTCGGTCGAGAGCGTGTCGACGGCGGACGAGAGCGTGTTCTTTCCTTTGCCTCGCGAGCTTCGTGAGCAGGCGGCGGAGTAAGCGGTGGCAGTCTATACGGAAGTCAGCGACGAGGAGCTCTCGGCTTTCCTCGACACCTACGACATCGGCACGGTGCTCTCCTACAAGGGCATCGCCGAGGGCGTGGAGAACACCAACTATTTCCTCCACACCACGAAGGGTTCCTACATCCTGACGCTCTACGAGAAGCGGGTGCGGGAGGACGATCTGCCCTTCTTCCTCGGTCTCATGCAGCACCTGGCCCTCAAGGGACTCAATTGCCCGCTGCCGGTCAGCAATCGCCGGGGGGAGCCCCTCGGGCGCGTGGCCGGGCGGCCCGCCGTCATCATCACCTTCCTCGAAGGCATCGCGGTCCGCCGCCCCACGGCGCAGCATTGCGGCGCGCTCGGCGCGGCCCTGGCGAGGCTGCACCTGGCGGGCCGGGACTTTCCGATGCAGCGGCCCAACGCCCTTTCGCTCGAAGCCTGGGCGCCGCTCTTCGCGCAGGCCGAGGCCCAGGCCGACACGGTCTCCGGCGGGCTGGCGGACCGGACGCGGCGCGAGCTCGCCTGTCTCCACGAGGCATGGCCGAACGGCCTGCCCACCGGCATCATCCATGCGGATCTCTTCACGGACAACGTGTTCTTCATCGGCTCCGAGGTTTCGGGGCTGATCGACTTCTACTTCGCCTGCACGGACGCCTTCGCCTACGACGTCGCGATCTGCCTCAACGCCTGGTGCTTCGAGGTCGACGCTTCGTTCAACCTGACCAAGGGCCGGGCCATGCTGGCGGGCTATCAGTCCGTTCGCCGGCTCGAGCCGCAGGAGGTCGAGGCCCTGCCGGTGCTCTGCCGGGGATCCGCCATGCGCTTCATGCTGACCCGTCTGGTCGACTGGCTCAACGTGCCCCCGGGCGCGCTGGTGAAGCCCAAGGACCCGTTGGAATACGACCGCAAGCTCAACTTCCACCGCCATGTGAAGCATGCGCGTGAATACGGGCTCGACGCATGAGCGGGACGGAGCGCGTGATGATCTACACGGACGGCGCCTGCTCGGGAAATCCCGGGCCGGGCGGCTGGGCCGCGATCCTGTTCTTCAAGGGCAGCGAGAAGGAGATCTCCGGCGGGGAGGCTCACACCACCAACAACCGCATGGAGATCCGGGCCGCCATCGAGGGGCTGAACGCCCTCAAGCGCTCCTGCGCGGTGGACCTGTTCACCGATTCCCAATATGTGCGCCAGGGCATCACGCAATGGATGCACAACTGGAAGCGGCGCGGCTGGCGCACGGCCGACAACAAGCCGGTGAAGAACGAGGATCTCTGGCGAGAGCTGGACGAGGCCGCGTCCCGGCACGAGGTCGCCTGGCACTGGGTGAAGGGGCACGCGGACGACCCGACCAATATCCGCGTGGACGAGCTTGCGGTCGCCGCGATGAAACCCTTCAAGCGGCAGGGCCGGAAGGCCAGCGTGTAGCCTTCCGGCCCTTCAAGAGCGAAGGGATCAGAGATCCTTCAGGATGTTCTCGGCGCCGGAATGCTGCGCCTTGGAGGGAGCGTCCTCCACGTTGATCGCCTTCACCACGCCGTCCTCGACGACCATGGAGTAGCGCTGCGAGCGCGTGCCGAGGCCGAAGCCCGTGCCGTCCATGGACAGGCCGATGGCCTTGGCGAAATCGGCATTGCCGTCGGACAGGAACTCGATGCCCTCCGCGCCGGAGGCCTTGCTCCAGGCCTCCAGAACGAAAACGTCGTTGACCGAGGTCACCAGGATCGCATCGACGCCCTTGGCCCTGATCTCGTCCTTCTTCTGCACGTAGCCGGGCAGGTGGTTGCGGTGGCAGGTCGGCGTGAAGGCTCCCGGTACGGCGACGAGCACCACCTTGCGGCCCTTGAACAGGTCGTCCGTGGTTTTGGCCACGGGCCCGTCCGGCGTCATGATGCGGAAGGTGACCTGGGGAAGGCGATCTCCAACCTGGATGGGCATGGGCTAATCTCCGAACTGGGACCGATGGAGCTTCTCCCTAGCGCATCGTGCGAAAAAGTGGATCCGTTTTTTCGCGACAACGATGCGCTAACTGAGAGAAGAAGCATCGGATTGGATCCCAAAAGTGCGAGTCCACTTTTGGGTCCGATGCTTTAGCGCGGATGCCCATTGCCGTCGAGGCTGACTTCCGTCTCGACGGACTTGGCCCCGGCCACCAGGGTCAGGCGCAGGGGAACCGGTCCCGAGGCGTCCCTGGGCCTGTCCTCGATGGTCACGGTGAAGCGGTTCCCGTCGTCGGGCAGGGAGGTCGAGAAGTACCAGTTCTCCGGCCCCTCGGCGAAAAGGGAGGGCTTCGCGCCGTCCGGGGCACGGACCGTGACGGTCAAAGCAGGCTTGTCCCGGGTCAAGGACGCGACCGAGAGGATGGACAGGTCGGCCTGCGCTCCCAGGGCCTGCGGGCGCGGCACCTTCGCCAGGGCGGCCTCGATGGCGTCCCGGTCCGGGCCTTCGGCCGTCAGGTCGAGGCTCATCTCCGCGCGGGCCGGAATGCAGATGTCCTTGCAGACACCGTATTCGGCGGCCAGCACGAGCCTGACCGGCTTGCTCTCGTCCCTAGGCCTGACCAGGACGGGAAGCACGACCTTTTTGCCATAGACATAGGCCACGCCGGCGGCATCCTCATGCCGGTAGGGCGCAGGATAGCGAATCTCGGTGCCGGCCACGTTCTCGGATCCCGACCAGTCGAATCGGGGCGGCAGGCCGGAATCGCCCGGGTTGCGCCAATAGGTCTTGAAGCCCTGGTCGAGGGTGATTTCGATGCCGGCAAGCCAAGCGCCGCCTTGCTGGCCGCCTGAGATCAGGCGCGCGCGGGAGTGGAAGCCCTGGGCGGAGGCGGGCGGTTTGACGGGCTGGGCGGCAATTGCTGTAAAGGACGAAATCAAAAAAATCGCGACCGACGCGGCGCGGAGCATGAATGCCATGGAACTGACACCTCCCTGACGCGCTTCCCTTATGCATTTATCTTCGGGCCCGCCATCCACGATCCTGTGATCGGGCGGCGGGGCAGGCAAGGCAGAATTCAGGACATGGGCTTTCAGCTTTCTTCCTACGATACCGAATCTCCCTATCTGGACGGGCAGGTCCTCGTCGCCATGCCGGGCATGATGGACGAGCGCTTCGCACGCTCCGTTATCTATATCTGCGCCCATTCGGCGGAAGGGGCGATGGGAATCGTCCTGAACCGGCCCGCCGCGAACCTGAACATGCCGGATCTGCTGGTGCAGCTCGAAATCCTGCCCGAGGCGGAACGGATCCGCCTGCCGCAGAAGGTCGGCAGCATGCAGGTGCTGATGGGCGGCCCCGTGGAGACGAGCCGGGGCTTCGTCCTCCATTCCCCTGATTTCCATCTGGCCCAGTCGACCCTTCCCATCGACGACAGGATCTGCCTGACCGCCACCATCGACATCCTGCGCGCCATCGCCCGCGGCGACGGGCCGGAGGATGCCGTGCTGGCGCTGGGCTATGCCGGCTGGGGCGCCGGGCAGCTCGAGATGGAGCTCCAGGCCAATGGCTGGCTCAATTGCCCGGCCGATGCGGACCTGATCTTCAAGACCGCCGCCGATCTGCGCTACGAGATGGCCTTGCGCCGGATCGGGATCGAGCCGGCCATGCTGTCGATGGAAACCGGCCACGCCTGACGGGGCGCAGCCGCTCAGGCTGCGGCAGGAGCCGCGCCGACGAGCTGGCGGGCCTGCAGCGTCGACATCGGCTCTCCGAAGACCGGACCCTGCGCATATTCGCAGCCGAGCTGATAGAGCTCGATGGCCTCGGATTCGCTCTCCGCACCCTCCGCCACGATCTCCATGCCGAGCTCATGCGCCATCTTGACGATGGAGCGCAGGATGACCGGCTTGCCGGAGGCCATCAGGCGAACGAAGGATTCATCCACCTTGATCGTGTCGAACGGGAATCGCTGCAGATAGGAGAGGGCGGAATAGCCCGTTCCGAAATCGTCGAGCGAAAGGCCCGCCCCGAGATCGCGCAGGCGCGCGAGCATCTGGGCCGAGTATTCCGGGTTCTCCATCACGAGGCTCTCGGTCATCTCGATCTTGAGCGTGCCGGGAATGACGCCCGTGCGGGCGATGACCGTCTTCACGTCCTGCAGAAGGTCGTGGCGCAGGAGATGATGGCTCGACATGTTGACGCTGGCGAAGATCGGCGGCTCGACCTCGAGGGCGTTCTGCCAGGCGGCGAGCTCGCGGCCCGTCTGCTCCAGGAGGAAGACGCTCAACTTGATGATGAGGCCGGTCTCCTCGGCAATCGACATGAAGTCTTCGGGACCGATGCGGCCGAGACGCGGATGGTCCCAGCGCAGCATGGATTCGAAGCCGGCGATGGTCCGGTCCTCCAGGCGCACGATGGGCTTGAACAGCACCTTCATCTCGTTGCGGTCGAGCGCGTGGCGAAGGTCGGTTTCCATCGTGAAATGGTCACTGCGGTCCGAACGCATGGTCGGGCGGAAGACCTCGATCCGGTCGCCGCCGTGGCGCCGCGCATGGGCCATGGCAATCTCGGCATTCCGCAGCACTTCCTCTCGCCGTGCGGCGATCTGCGGATCGTAGAGCGCGATGCCGATGGAAGCCGTGAGGAAGATCTCGCGCTCCGCATAGGTGAACGGCGTCGTCACGACGCGCCGCACCATGTCGGCGAAGGAGATGATGCGATCCGGCTCGCGCTCGGAAAGCAGGATGATGGCGAATTCGTCGCCCGAGATGCGCGCCAGGGTGTCCTGGGGCTTCAGCAGGCGGCTCAGGCGGCGGGACAGGGTGAGCAGCACCGAATCGCCCGCGGCATAGCCCGCCGATGCATTCGCATCCTTCAGCTTGTCGATGTCGACGACGAGAACGGTGGGGCGCAGGGAATCGTCCTGGCCCGCGAAGGTCAGGGCCGCTTCCAGGCGGTCGTAGAAGAGCTGCCGGTTCGGCAGGCTCGTCAGGTTGTCGTGCACGGCATCGTACAGCAGGCGCTCCTCGGCGGTCTTGCTGTCCATGACGTCGGCGAGCGTGCCGACGATGCGCAGCACCTCGCCGTCCGAGCCGATCACGGGCCGCGCCTTGAGGCGGAACCAGTTATGCGCGCCGGAAGCCGAGCGCAGGCGGAAGTCCTGGGTCAGGCGGCCACGGCGCTGCTCGATCACCGCATCGAGGGCGAGGCGGTAACGGTCCTTGTCGAAAGGATGGATCAGGTCGAGCCACGCGGAGGCAGGGCCTTCGAGGGAGCCGCGCTTGAGCCCGAGCTGGTGCTCGACTTCAGGGCTGACGAAGATGTTGTCGGACACCACGTCCCAGTCGAACACGATGTCGCCGGCGCCCGTCAGGGCCAGCGCCCGGCGCTCCGTGTCGTTCACGAAGCCGCGGGTGAAGGCGCTGCCGGCAAAGGCGTGCTGCATGACCGTGAAGCCGATGAGCATGACGATGAGAACGAGGCCGCCGACGAGGGCAGGGGGGACGAGATCGGACGAGAGCTGGCCCACGACCGTGAAGCTCGCCGCCGTCACCCAGGCGACCAGGAGGAGCCAGGTGGGGACGAGCATCACCGCGCGGTCATAGCCGTGCGTTGCCAGATGGATCACGAGCACGAAGCCGATGCCGGCGACGGCCGCGATCGACATGCGCGCCACGCCCGAGGCCACCGGCGGGTCGACGATGGCGAGCGCCACCATGGCCCCGAGGAACAGCAGCCAGAAGGCGGTCACGTGGCTGTAGCGCACGTGCCAGCGGTTGAGGTTGAGATAGGCGAAGAGGAAGACGAGGAGCGTTGCGGACAGCACCGCCTCGGCGCCGGCGCGATAGATCTGCTCCGTCGCCTCGCTGACCGGGAAGATGCGCTGGAAGAAGCCGAAATCGATGCAGGCATAGGCGAGCACCGCCCAGGCCAAAGCCGCCGCCGCCGGAAAGATCAGGGCGCCCTTCACCACGAACACGATGGTGAGGAACAGGGCCAGGAGGCCCGCGATGCCGATGATGATGCCCTTGTAGAGGGTCAGCCCGTTGACGCGGTCCTTGTAGGCGTCGGCGTCCCACAGATGGAGCTGGGGCAGGTTGTTGGAGCGCAGCTCCGCCACGAAGGTGACCGTCGTGCCCGGGTCGAGGGTGATGAGGAAGATGTCCGCATCCTCGCTGTCGTCGCGGTCGGGCCGGATGCCCTGGCTCGCGGTGATCGCCGCGATGCGGGTCGCGCCGAGATCGGGCCAGAGAACGCCGGACCCGGTGAGGCGAAAGTGCGGGGCGACCAGGAGGCGGTCCACCTGCTCGTCGGTGTCGTTGGTGAGCGCGAAGACGATCCAGTCGGGCCGGGTGCCGGCCTCGCGCGCCTTCACGGCAATGCGCCGGACGATGCCGTCGCGCCCCGGCGCGGTCGAAATCCTGATCTCGTCCCCGTCCGAATTGTAGCGCTCGATGGCCGGGGTGAGGTCGATGGCCTTCATCTTGGGATCGACGCGCACGGATTCCACCGCCCAGCCGGACGACGGAAGAGCCAGCCCCAGGAATAACGCCAAAAGAAGGGTTATGGCGAAAGATACGATCCGCAATGCTTCGGTCTTTCGTCCGGTACTAAAACAGTGGAAGGGAATTGGTACCGGTCAGGAGGCTTGAGAGCAAGCTGGAGCCGGAGAGGCACATCACTTGTCCGCAGGACTCATTGGTTATTGTTACCACCGCCGGATGGGGCCACTTTGCGGCGGGATTGAGGAGAATTTCGCATGACGTAAGGGCATGAAGGGCAGAAAATGTCAGCCCTTCAGCCCGGACGCGATGTCGCCAAGTGACGGCAGGCCCTTGATGGGGCCGATGGCCGCGAGCGTGGGAGCGCCCTCCAGAAGCCGGCGTCCCGCCTCGCGGACATGGTCAACCTCAAGGAGATCGACCTTCCGGACGATCTCTTCGCTCGCCACCACGCGCCCCCAGGACAGGAGCTGGCGGGCGACCCGCTCGATCCGGCCACCGGGGGTCTCCAGGGCTGTCAGAAGGGCCACCTTCATCTGGGCCTTGGCGCGGATCAGCTCGACCTCGCTGATGTCGCGGGTCGCCTGGACCATGCAGGCGAGCGTCACGTCCATCAGCTCGCGCACGTCCGAGCCCGCCGTTCCGGCCCCGATGCCGAACAGGCCGCAATCGGAGAACGGCCAATGGAAGGAGTCGATGGAATAGGCGAGGCCGCGGGTCTCGCGCACCTCGTGCCACAGGCGTGACGTCAACCCGCCGCCGAGCATGTGGGCGAAGAGATGAACGGCGTAATAGCCGGGATCCTTGAACGAGAGGCCCGGCAGTCCGAGCACCAGATTGGCCTGTTCGAGCTTGCGGGAGATGCGCCTCTCGCCGCCGCTGTAGCGCCCCGGCTCCGGCTGCCGCGGGGCCGTTGCCGGCATGCCGCCGAAGAGGCGTTCCGCCATGTCGACGATCCGGGCATGGTCCACATCGCCGGCGGCGGCCAGCACCATCTTGCCCGGCGTGTACTCGCGGGCGAGGAAGGCGCGGATCGTTGCCTCGTCGAAGCTCCTGATGGTGTCCGGCGTGCCGAGGATCGGACGGCCGACCGCCTGGCCCGTGAAGGCCGTTTCCATGAAGGCGTCATAGATCAGGTCGTCGGGCGTGTCCTCGACGGCGGCGTATTCCTGCAGGATCACGCCTTTCTCGCGCGCGAGCTCGCCGGGATCGAAGGCGGAATTGATGAGGATGTCGCCGAGCACGTCGAGGGCGACGTCCATGTTCTCGCCGAGAACGCGGGCCGTGTAGCTCGTATACTCGACGCTGGTGGCGGCGTTGATGTCGCCGCCCACGTTCTCGATATCCTCGGCGATCTGGCGGGCCGAGCGGCGCGCCGTGCCCTTGAACGCCATATGCTCGATGAGATGCGAGAGGCCGTGCTCGTGGGCCTGTTCGTGCCGCGAGCCTGTGCCGACCCAGACGCCGAGCGTCGCCGTGGCGATCGCGGGCATCCGCTCGGTCGCCACCGTCAGGCCGTTGGACAGGGTGGTGATCTCGATCCGCTTCTCGTGAACGAAATGCTGGTTCATGCGGCCGCGCCTTTGACCGCCCGCGCGCGCTCGCGGATGAAGCGCTCGACCGCAGCCTGGTCGTTGGGGAGAACCGTGAAGCTCTCCTTGCGCTCCATCAGATCAGCCATGTGCGGCGGAAGTGCGGGGCGGAGGCCCGTCGCACGCTCGACCGCATCCGGGAACTTGGCCGGATGGGCGGTGGAAAGCGCCACCACGGGCGTTTCCGGCTCCTGCTCGAGCAGGGCGCGTCCGGCGCGGGTGCCGACGGCGCTGTGCGGATCGAGCACGTAGCCGGTGGCGCGATAGGTCTCGGCCATCTCGGCGACCACGCTATCCTCGTTCACCGCCTGCGCCGAGAACTCCTCCCGGATGCGGGCGAGCGGCTGCGCGTCGATCATGAAGGCTTGCGACTGGTTGAGATTCGCCATGAGCCGGCGGATCGCCGCGCCGTCGCGGCCGTAAGCCTCGAACAGCAGGCGCTCGAAATTGGACGAGATCTGGATGTCCATGGACGGCGAGGTCGTGGGCTGCACGCCCTTGATCTCGTAGGAGCCCGAGCCGAGGGTGCGGGCCAGAATGTCGTTGGCGTTGGTGCCGATCATCAGCCGCTCGATCGGCAGGCCCATGCGCTTGGCCACCCATCCGGCGAGGATGTCGCCGAAATTGCCCGTGGGGACGGAGAACGAGACGGGGCGGTGAGGGGAGCCCAGCGCGACGGCGGCGGTGAAGTAATAGACCGCCTGGGCGGCGACGCGGGCCCAGTTGATGGAATTCACGCCCGACAGCTGCAGCTCGTCGCGGAAGCGGGCATGGTTGAACATGCCCTTCACCATGGTCTGGCAATCGTCGAAGGTGCCTTCCACCGCCAGCGCATGGACGTTCGGCGAGGCCACGGTCGTCATCTGCCGGCGCTGGACGTCCGAGACGCGGCCATGGGGATAGAGAATGAAGATGTCGACCTGGTCGAGGCCCTTGAACGCCTCCACGGCGGCGCTGCCGGTGTCGCCCGAGGTCGCGCCCACGATGGTCGCGCGGGCGCCGCGCGCCTTGAGCACATGGTCCATCAGGCGGCCGAGCAGCTGCATCGCCACGTCCTTGAAGGCGAGCGTGGGGCCGTGGAACAGCTCGAGGACGAAGAGGTTGTCGCCGATCTGGGTCAGCGGGCAGACGGCGGCGTGCCGGAACGAGGCGTAGGATTCGTCGATCATGCGGCCGAGCTCGGCCTCGGGGATGTCGCCGTCGACCAGCGGGCCGAGCACCGCCTTCGCAACCTCCGCGTAAGGCTTGCCGGCGAAGCCGCGGATCGTGTCCGCGGAGAGGACGGGCCAGCTTTCCGGCAGGTAAAGGCCGCCGTCGCGGGCGAGGCCGGTCAGCAGGGCATCGGCGAAGCCGAGCGCGGGGGCTTCTCCCCGGGTCGAGACATGGAGCACGGTGGATCTCCTGGAAATTCGGCCGGACATTATGGTCATGGACCGGTGACGGCAAGCCGCTTCTGCCGGCATCACCCCTTCAACCGCCGCCAGGCGAAGGCGGTGAAGACGCCGATCAGGGTCAGGGCGATCCCGAACCACGTGACCGCGTATTGCAGATGGTTGTTCGGGAGAGTGAGCGGGGTCTGGCCGCCCCGTGGCCAGCCGCCCGGATTGGGGCTGGCATCCGCGTCGACCAGGAAGGGTGCGACGCGCTCGAGCTTGCGGGCCGCCGCGATGGCCTGAGGGTCGCGGGCGAACCAGGTGTTCTTCGACGGATCGTCGGCGGGGGTGAAGGTGTTGCGGATTTCCGGCGCCCGGACGAGGCCGGTGACCGTCACCTCGCCCTGCGGTTGAGCCTGGGCGCGGGTCTCCGGGTCCTTCAGGTCCGTGGGGACGAAGCCCCGGTTGACGATGACGGTGCCGCCCGAGGGCAGCTTCAGGGGCGTGAGGATGTAATAGCCCTGGATCGGCGCGCCCTGGCGCTCGCCGGGGGCGAGGCCGTAAACGGGGGCTTCGAACTGATGCAGGAAGGTGCCCGTCACCCGCACCTTGCGGTACTCGTCCCGGTCGGCCCGCCAGACGGGCCAGTCCGCCTCCGGCACGATGGCGCCGGGCTCCCCATAGGCCCTCGCCTCGATCTGGGCGATCAGGTCCTCCTTCCAGGCCATGCGCTGGAGCTGCCAGGTGCCGAGGCCGGTCAGGATGGCGAGCGCGACGAGCGCGGCCAAGCCGGGAAGGATCAGCGAGCGGCCCTTGTGCAGGCTGTCGGCGGTCACGGCTGGAAGCGTCCTTCCTCGGCCTTATGGAGATACTGGCTCGCCACCAGCATGCCCTTGGCGGGGCGGATCGGTGGAATGCAGGTCAGCAGCAGGAACGGCAGCGTCGTGATCAGGTGCACCCACAGGGGGGGCTCGAAGGCGAGCTCGACCCACACGCCGAAGCCCGCTGCCGGAATGCCCATGATGATCATCACGAAGAAGGCCGGACCGTCGGCCGGGTCGGCGAAGGAGTAATCGAGGCCGCAGACGTCGCAACGCGGGGCGAGGGTGAGGAAGCCGCTGAACAGACGTCCCTTGCCGCATCGCGGGCACCGGCACTTCAGGCCGGCGAGGAGGGGGGACGACGTCTGCTGGACTTGAGCCACGATGATTCTCCCGGAAGAGGCCCCTGTCACATGGGAAGGGGCATCCAAAATGCGAAGGGCGGCTTTGCGCCGCCCCTCCTCGATCGTATTGCGGTGGGCGGCGTCAGTGACCGCCGCCGGCCACCGGGCCTCCATAGCCCCACACGTAGATGGCGGCGAAGAGGAAGAGCCACACCACGTCGACGAAGTGCCAGTACCAGGCGGCGAACTCGAAGCCGAGGTGCTGCTTGGGCGTGAAGTCGCCGCGGTAGGCGCGCAGCAGGCAGACGGCCAGGAAGATCGTCCCGATGATCACGTGGAAGCCGTGGAAGCCCGTCGCCATGAAGAAGGTGGCGCCGTAGATGTTGCCGCTGAAGCCGAAGGTGGCGTGGCTGTACTCGTAGGCCTGGACGCAGCTGAAGATCAGGCCGAGGATCACGGTGAGCCACAGGCCCGCCTTGAGGCCCTGGCGGTCGTTCTCCAGGAGCGCATGGTGCGCCCAGGTGACCGTGGTGCCGGAGGTGAGCAGGATCAGGGTGTTGAGGAGCGGCAGGTGCCAGGGATCGAAGGTCTCGATTCCCTTGGGCGGCCAGACGCCGCCGAGTGCCTCGACGCGGGCATAGAGCTGCGGGTCGCCGGCATAGAGGGCGGCATCGAAATAGGCCCAGAACCAGGCGGCGAAGAACATCACCTCGGAGGCGATGAACATGATCATGCCGTAGCGGTGGTGCAGCTGGACCACGCGGGTGTGGTAGCCGGTATTGGCTTCCCGCACCACGTCGGTCCACCAGCTGAGCATGGTGTAGAGCACGCCGATGATGCCGGCGCCGAAGATGAAGGGGCCGAGATGCATGCCCGCGATGGCGATGTCCTTCCACCAGGTCACGAACCCGGAAGCCATCATGAAGGCGCTGACCGAGCCGATGAGCGGCCACGGGCTCGGTTCAAGAATGTGGTAGTCGTGGTTCTTGGCGTGGGCCTCGGCCATTTCGTGTCGTCTCCGTGCCTCGAATGTGAACTCGCTTTAAGACGTTTCCGCCCAGCTTGTCACGTCCCTTATTGAGCAATGGGTTTGGTGGATGATGTCGTCTCCGCCACCGGCTTGCCCCCCTTGGAGGGGAAGTAGGTGTAGGAGAGGGTGAGGGAGGTCAGGTCCTTCACGTCTCGGTCCTCGACGAGGCGGGGATCGACGTAGAAGACGACCGCAGATTCCAGGGTTTCTCCCGGCTGCAGGGTCTGCTCGGTGAAGCAGAAGCACTCGAGCTTGGAGAAATAGGTGCCGGCGAGATCGGGCTGCACGTTGTAGGTGGCGATGCCCGTGCTCGGCTTGTCGCCGGTATTGGTGACCTTGTAGTAGACCGTGGTGGTCTCGCCGAGCTTCACCTTGACCTCCGGCTTTTCCGGCGCGAAGCGCCAGTTCAGGCCGGGCGCGACATTGGAGTCGAAGCGGACGGCAATCGTCCGGTCCAAGACTTCGGAGCCGTTGGCGTCGCGGACGATCGGGGTGCCGCCGAAACCGGTGACCTTGCAGAAGAGGTCGTAGAGCGGCACCGAGGCATAGGCGAGGCCGACCATCCCCACGGCAACGCCGACGCAGGCGAAGGCCGTGCGGTGCATCTTGCGCTGGAGGTTGGAGGTTTCTGCCATCGGATCAATCTCACAGAGGACGCTGCATGACGCCCGGCCCGAGCTTCGCGATCGTGACCACATAGAAGATGAGCACGAGGGCGCCGAGAATGAGCGCCAGAGCGAGCGACCGCTTGCGGCGGCGCTTCTGCTCCTCGGGGGTCAGGCTATGAGGGGCTTTGCCGTCGGCCATTCGATCACCCGAAAACCGGCCGGAAGAAGCCGAAGCCGTGCTCCGCGAGAAGGGTCGCGAAGAGCAGGAAGAGGTACAGGATCGAGAAGGCGAAGAGCTGCTGGGCGACCCGCATGGCAGGCTCGCCCTGGCGCAGGCGGTAGACCTGGACGGCCAGCGCCAGCATGCCGAGGCCCCCGATCAGCGCGATGATGGCATAGGCCAGCCCACCGAAGCCGAGCGCCACCGGGGCGAGGCCCAGCGGAGCCAGGATGACGGTATAGGCCAGGATCTGGAAGCGCGTGGAATCGGGGCCGGCGACGTTCGGCATCATCGGAACGCCGGCGCGCTCGTAGTCGCCCGACTTCACCAGGGCGAGGGCCCAGAAATGCGGCGGCGTCCACATGAAGATAATGGCGAACAGCACGATGCTGTCCAGGGCGACGTGGCCGGTGACGGCAGCCTGCGCGACGATCGGGGGGAGGGCGCCCGCCGCGCCGCCGATCACGATGTTCTGCGGCGTCGAGCGCTTCAGCCACATGGAGTAGATGACCACGTAGAAGAAGATGGTGAAGGCGAGCAGCCCGGCCGCCAGCCAGTTGCTGACGAGGCCGAGGATGATGACCGATCCGACGGAGAGCGTCACGCCGAAGGCCAGGGCCTCGCCGGGCTGGATCTTGCCGGCCGGGATCGGGCGCTTGCGGGTGCGGGTCATGACCGCGTCGATATCCGCGTCCCACCACATGTTCAGGCAGCCGGACGCGCCGCCGCCGACGGCGATCATCAGAAGGGACACGAAAGCCACGACCGGATGAACGTCCGCATGGCTCACGACCATGCCGACGAGCGCCGTGAACACGACGAGAAACATCACGCGCGGCTTGAGAAGGGCGAAGAAGTCCGACACGTCACCCTGCGAGAGGCCTGCCGTGGCAAGGTGCTCTGCGTGGTTATCGGCCAAACTGTTCGACATGGTTCTCATCGCTGGTTGATCTTCCGAAATGCCGGGGCGAGGCCAAAAAGGCCTCCGGGAAGTCGGCTCCTCGCCGGAAGGCTTGCCCCTGCAAGCCCTCTGGGGAGGAGCGGGCGGCGAATGCCGCCCACTCGCGTGACTTAGTGTCCGGTATCGACGACGCGGGGAAGCGTCTCGAACTGGTGGAACGGGGGCGGGGAGGACAGGGTCCATTCCAGGGTCGTCGCCCCTTCGCCCCACGGGTTGGCGGCAGCCCGCTCCTTGCGGATGAAGGCATAGACCACGCCGAACATGAAGATGAACAGGCCCGCGAAGAAGATGTAGGAGCCGATCGACGAGACGAGGTTCCAGCCCGCGAAGGCGTCCGGATAGTCCGCGTAGCGGCGCGGCATGCCGGAGAGGCCGAGGAAGTGCATCGGGAAGAACAGCACGTTGGCGCCGATGAACGCGACCCAGAAGTGCAGCTTGCCGATCCAGTCGGGCATCACGTAGCCGGTGATCTTCGGGAACCAGTAGTACATGGCCGCGAAGATCACGAAGACCGCGCCGAGCGACAGCACGTAGTGGAAGTGAGCCACCACGTAGTAGGTGTCGTGCATGTAGCGGTCGACCGGAGCGTTCGCCAGCACCACGCCGGTGACGCCGCCAACCGTGAACAGGAACACGAAGCCCACAGCCCACTGCATGGCCGCCGTGAAGCGGATGGAGCCGCCCCACATGGTGGCGATCCACGAGAAGATCTTGATGCCCGTGGGCACCGCGATCACCATCGTGGCGAACACGAAGTAGGCCTGGGTCTGCAGCGACAGGCCGACCGTGTACATGTGGTGCGCCCACACGACGAAGCCGACGACGCCGATCGCCACCATGGCGTAGGCCATGCCGAGATAGCCGAAGATCGGCTTCTTCGAGAAGGTGGAGATGATGTGCGACACGATGCCGAAGGCCGGCAGGATCATGATGTACACTTCGGGGTGGCCGAAGAACCAGAACAGGTGCTGGTAGAGCACCGGATCGCCGCCGCCCGACGGCTCGAAGAAGGTCGTGCCGAAGTTGCGGTCGGTCAGCAGCATCGTGATCGCGCCCGCGAGGACCGGCAGCGACAGGAGCAGCAGGAACGCGGTGACCAGCATGGCCCAGGCGAACAGCGGCATCTTGTGCAGCGTCATGCCCGGAGCGCGCATGTTGAGGATCGTGGTGATGAAGTTGATCGCGCCCAGGATCGAGGCCGCACCGGCGAGGTGCAGGGACAGGATGCCGAAATCGAGCGCGGGGCCCGGATGGCCCGTGGTGGAGAGCGGCGGGTAGACCGTCCAGCCGCCGCCGAAGCCGAGCGAGCCCGGAGCGCCTTCGACGAAGAGCGAGCAGAGCATCAGGCAGAAGGCCGCCACGGTGAGCCAGTAGGAGATGTTGTTCATCCGCGGGAAGGCCATGTCGGGCGCGCCGATCATGATCGGGATGAACCAGTTGCCGAAGCCGCCGATCAGGGTGGGCATCACCATGAAGAACACCATGATGAGGCCGTGGCCGGTCACGAAGACGTTGAAGGCCTGCGGATTCGAGAAGTACTGAAGGCCGGGTTCCTGCAGCTCCAGGCGCATGGCGATGGAGAGAAGGCCGCCGACGATGCCGGCCGTGAACCCGAAAATCAGATAGAGCGTGCCGATATCCTTGTGGTTCGTGGAATAGAACCACCGGCGCCAGAAGCTCGGAAGGTGATCGTGGTGATCCGCGTGAGCGGCATCAGCTGCATGTGCCATGGTGAGACCTCTGTGGTCCTTCTACAATTACTGAGCGGTCGCGAACTTGCGCGGAGCGAGGCTCTCGGTCGAAGCATACTTCTGCTTCGCCTCGGCTAGCCAAGCGGCATATTGCTGCTCGCTCACGACGCGGATTTCGATCGGCATATAGGGATGGCCGTTTCCGCAGAGCTCGGAGCACTGGCCGTAATAGACGCCTTCCTTCTCGGCCTTGAACCAGGTCTCGTTCAGACGGCCGGGAACGGCGTCGACCTTGATGAAGAAGGACGGAAGCGCGAAGGCGTGGATCACGTCCGCGGAGGTCACCTGGACCCGCACGACCTTGCCGACCGGAACGACCATGGCGTTGTCGGCGCCGAGCAGGCGCGGCTGGTCGGGCTTCAGGTCCTTGGCTTCGGTGATCATGTTCGAATCGAACTTGAAGCCGCCGCCCTGGTCTTCGGGGTATTCATAGCCCCAGTACCAGGAATAGCCCGTCGCCTTCACCACGACGTCCGCCTGCGGCGGCACGAGCTGCTGGCGCAGGAGACGGAAGGACGGAATGGCGATCGCTACGAGAATCAGGACCGGAACGACGGTCCAGGCCACCTCGAGCAGGGTGTTGTGGGTGGTCCGGGAGGGGACCGGGTTCTTGCTCTCGTTGAAGCGGGCTACGATCACAAGGAGCAGGGCCAGCACGAAAAGGCAGATCGCGGTGATCAGCCAAACCAGGTAGGTGTGAAAGTTGGAGGTGCTCTGCCCCAACTCGGTCACCATCTCCTGCATGCCCATTTCCCAGGGGGAGGGCCGGCCGGCAGCGGCCCATGCCTCACTTATGCCCAACACAAGTGCGACCGCTGCCGTGGAGAGGGCGGTCACCGATCGACGTCCAGTCTCGATCCGCATCGGCGTTCCAAAGCTCCTAAAGATGTGATGGCCCAGGGCCATGAAAGCATCGGGGAAGGCGCGGGCGCGCGGAAGGCGGTGCCCGGCTTGCGCCATCACCTTTGATCTGCGTCAAAGATCACAGGACGCGACGAAGCGCAACGGTAGAAGCGTTCCAAACTGTGCGTCATAACCGCCAAAACGCATTTCGCCCCTCCAAACCGCCCCTCTCGCTTGACATCGCGCCCCTTGCCATGGTCCCAACGGGCCAAAGACGGATCGAAGCGGCGGCGGCCGCGACCCTTCGAGCAGGGTTAACGAAACATGGAGAAACCGATGGGCGCATCGCGGTGGGCTCGCCCTTTTGCGGCGGCAATCCTGGGGCTGTCGGCCCTGTTCGTGGCCAGCGGCGCCGGCGCCCAGGGCATGGTCAAGAACACCTACGGCGAATGGCAGATGCGCTGCGAGACGCCGGCGGGCGCCACGGCCGAGCAATGCGCCCTCGTGCAGAACGTCGTTGCCGAGGACCGGCCTAATGTCACGCTCGTCATTATTGTGTTGAAAACCGCCGACGGCAAAAGCCGGCTCCTGCGCGTCGTCGCGCCCCTTGGTATCCTGCTGCCCTCGGGCCTGGGCCTCAAGATCGACCAGACGGATATCGGCCGCGCCGGTTTCGTGCGCTGCCTGGCTACGGGATGCGTGGCCGAGGTCGTGATGGAGGACACCCTGATCGGCCAGATGAAGACGGGCCAGACGGCCACCTTCATCGTCTTCCAGACGCCCGAGGAGGGGATCGGGATTCCCGTGTCCCTGAACGGATTCGCGGCCGGGTTCGATGCCCTGCCGTAAGAGATAAACGAGAAGTTGGGGGCGATCATGAGAGAAGGATTGGGCCGGAAGGCCGGATGGACGCTCGCGGTGCTCGGCCTTTCGGCCCTGACGGGCTGCGGCGGATCGGGAGGGGGCGGCTTCGGCGTCGGCGACATGCTGCTCACGGCGGGAACCACCCAGGCGCCGGCTCAGGCGGCCGAGACCCGGGACGTCTATTGCCCGGCCATCAACGTCGTCGATGGCGGCGCCGCGATCCAGGTCCGCGGCGGCGGAGAGGCAGGCGCCATCCGGAGCCAGGTCGCCCTGGGCGAAACCGCCCGCGAATGCATCGGCCAGCCGGATGGATCGACCCTGGTCAAGGTCGGCGTCGAGGCCCGGGCGCTCCTGGGCGTCGGCGGCGGTGCGAGCCGCTTCGACGTGCCGGTCCATATCGTCGTGAAGGACGGCTCGACGGTGTTCGCCAACCGGTCCCGCCGCGTGGCGGCCGCCATCCCGGCCGGGCAGTCGCGGACGACCGTGTCGGTCATCGAGGACGGCATCGTGGTTCCCGCCTCCTCGGCCAACAGCTTCGAGATCGAGGTCGGCCTCGGCGTGCCGGGCCGTCGCGGCTAAGCTTATTTAATTGAGGCGGCCTAATAGAGCGCGGCCGCTCCCGCCCTCTGGTTCAGCGGGACGGCCAGAACCTTGTCGATCCGGCGCTCGTCCAGGTCGATCACCTCGAATCGCCAGCCGAGCGTATCCACGTGCTCGCCCGTGCTGGGCAGGTGCTGAAGCTCGCTGATCACCAGGCCCCCGACAGTGTGGTAGCTGCGCTGCTCCGGCAGCGTGACCCCCAGGATCTCGGCCATTTCGTCGGCCGGCATGGAGCCGGCGAGCAGCCAGGAGCCGTCCTCGCGGCGGATGGCGTCGGGCTCCGGCGCCTCGCCGTCGGACCGGAAGGCGCCGACGATGGCCTCCAGGGCATCGGCCGGGGTCACGACCCCTTCGAAATGCCCGTACTCGTCATGGACGAGCGCCATCGGCACCTCCGCATCGCGCAGGGTGGCCAGCGCATCGAGCGCATGGAGCGTGTCCGGGATGACAGGGGCCGGCTGGATGTGGCTGCGGATGTCCAGGGGCTGGCCCGACAGCATGGTGGCGAGGAGTTCCCGCGACTGGACGACGCCGATCACGTTGTCGGGCGTGCCCTCGCTGACGGGCAGGCGGGAATGCGGGGTCTCGATCAGCAATTCGCGGATCGACGCCTCGTCGTCGTCGAGGTCGATCCAGTCCACGTCCGTGCGGGGAGTCATGAGCCCGCGCACCGTCCGGTCCCCGAGGCGGAGCACGCCCGAGATCATGCGGCGCTCCTCCTCCTCGATCACGCCGGCGCTCTCGGCCTCGCCGACGAGCATCTTGATCTCCTCCTCGGTGACCGTCGAGCTGTCGTCGGACTTGGCCCCCAGGAGGCGGAAGATCAGGCTCGTGGACGCGTTGAGAAGCCAGACGGCCGGAGCCGCGACCTTCGAGAGCACCAGCATCATGGGCGCCATGGTGCAGGCGATGCCCTCCGGGTTGCGCAGGGCGAGCTGCTTGGGGACCAGCTCGCCGATGACGATGGAGAGATAGGTGATGAGGCCGATGACGATGCCGTAGCCGAGAGGCTCGGCCGCACCCTGGGGCATGCCCTCCGCCAGGAGGATCTGGGTCAGCCGGTCGCCGAGCGCCGCTCCCGAGAAGGCGCCGGCCAGGATCCCCACGAGGGTGATGCCGATCTGGACCGTGGACAGGAAGCGGCCCGACTCCTCCATGAGGGTCAGGGCCGTGCTGGCGCCCGACCGGCCCTGTTCGGCCATGGTCTTGAGGCGGGCCCGACGGGCGGAAACGATGGCGAGTTCGGAAAGCGCAAAGACGCCGTTGAGGGCGACAAGGGCGAGAGCGATGATCAGTTCGAGCAACGATGCCAGGAGCTGCCGACCGGATCAGGCCGCGTTCTCCCCTTCTGTGAATGATGGGGCCTAACATGGAGTGCCGAGGACCTGCCGTCAATTAAGGCGGGGCGATATCAGGGCATCGGGCCCAAAAGTGGACTTGCACTTTTGGGACAAATCCGATGCTCCTTCCTGAAGGGCGCATCGTTGGTGCGGAAAAACCGGGTCCACTTTTCCGCATGATGCGCTGGATACGGCAGCCTGCTTTGTTGACAGGACGGCAATTCCTCTTCAGAGCTTAATCCAGCCGATGATCCCCGCGGAAGAGACCGGACCCCAGGTCCGGCGCCGAAGGCGCAACCGCCCCGGAAACGCTCAGGCCAAAGGACCGCGCGGGAGCTGGCACTCTGGAAAGCGGCGACGCCCCAAGGCGTCGTCCACCGACGGGCGTAACCTGCCGCAGGTGCGGTTAAGGGAAATCTCTCAGGTCTCGGGACAGAGGGGGCGCACAGCAACGGGCCGGAAGGCTCGATGAAACGCGCACCTTTTGAGGGAATCCGATGGCCGAGCATGCGCATAGCGACGAGCCGCTCCTGCAGACCCCGCTCCATGCCGAGCATGTGGCCCTTGGCGCCCGCATGGTGCCTTTCGCCGGATACGACATGCCGGTGCAGTACCCCACCGGCATCCTGACCGAGCACAACTGGACCCGCGAGCATGCGGGCCTGTTCGACGTCTCCCATATGGGCCAGGCCTTCCTCATCGCCGAGGACAAGAGCCACGAGACCGCGGCCAGGGCGCTCGAGGCGCTGATCCCGGCCGATATCCTGAACCTCAAGCCGAACCAGCAGCGCTATTCGCAGCTTCTGGCGGAGGACGCCGGCATCCTCGACGACCTGATGGTCACCCGGGTCGGCGCCCCCGGCCACGAGGGATGGCTCTACCTGGTGGTGAACGCCTCCATGAAGGGGGCCGACTACGCCCATATCCAGGCCCGCCTGCCCAAGGGCGTGACGCTCAACCCGAAGGACGGCCTGGCGCTGATGGCCCTCCAGGGCCCCTCGGCCGAGGCCGTGCTCGCCAGGCTCGCGCCCGAGACCGCCGCTCTGCCCTTCATGATGTCGGCCGACGTGCAGATCGGCGGCATCTGGTGCCACGTTTCCCGCTCCGGCTACACGGGCGAGGACGGCTTCGAGATTTCCTGCAAGGCCGAGGATGCGGCCAAGCTCTGGAACACGCTGCTCGCCGACCCGGAGGTGAAGCCGATCGGCCTCGGCGCGCGCGACTCGCTCCGCCTCGAGGCGGGCCTGTGCCTCTACGGCCACGACATCGACACCAAGACCTCGCCCATCGAGGCCGGCCTGATCTGGTCGATCCAGAAGCGCCGCCGCGAGGAGGGGGGCTTCCCCGGCGCCGCGCGCGTCCAGCGCGAGATCAAGGACGGCACGGCCCGCGTGCGCGTCGGACTCAAGCCGGAAGGCCGCGCCCCGGCCCGCGAGGGAACGGTCATCACCACGCCCGACGGGCGCGAGGTCGGCATCGTGACCTCCGGCGGCTTCGGCCCCACCGTCAACGGCCCGGTCGCCATGGGCTATGTGGCCAAGGACGTATCCGCCGTCGGCACGGATCTTCATCTCATCGTCCGCGGCAAGCCTCTGCCGGCCAGGGTCGCGGCGATGCCTTTCGCACCTCACCGCTACAAGCGCTAACTTCCAGGGGACATCCATGACCACGCGCTACACCAAGGATCACGAATACATCCGCGTCGAAGGCGATGCCGGCATCGTCGGCATTTCGGACTACGCGCAGAGCCAGCTCGGCGACGTCGTCTTCGTGGAGCTGCCGAGCGTCGGCAAGACCCTGTCGAAGGGTGATGAGGCCGCCGTCGTCGAAAGCGTGAAGGCCGCGAGCGAGGTCTATGCTCCGGTGTCCGGCGAAGTGGTCGAGGTCAACAGCGATCTCGAAGCCTCCCCCGGCACCGTGAACGAGGATCCCGCCGGCCGCGGCTGGTTCATGAAGATCCGCCTCACGAACCCGGGCGAGCTCGACGGCCTCATGACCGAGGAGCAGTACCAGGAATTCGTGAAGTCGATCTCGTAAAGAGCGCAATCGATGTCGCACGAATACACGGCCACGGTGGTTTGGACGCGCGGGGAGGGCGAGGCCTTCTCCGACAACAAGTACAGCCGCGGCCATCGCTGGTCGTTCGACGGCGGCATCGAAGTCATGGGCTCGGCATCGCCTTCGGTGGTGCCGCTGCCGCTCTCGCGCGAGGATGCCATCGATCCCGAGGAGGCATTCGTCGCGGCCGTCTCCAGCTGCCACATGCTGACCTTCCTCGGCATCGCCGCCAAGAAGCGTTTCGTCATCGACCGTTACGAGGACAAGGCGCTCGGCGTCATGACGCCGAACGAGAAAGGCAAGCTCTTCATCTCGAAGATCACGCTCGATCCGGTCATTGAATTTTCCGGCGACAAGCTTCCGACGCCGGAGCAGATCGCCGACATGCACCACCTCGCCCACAAGGAATGCTTCATCGCCAATTCCGTCCTCACGGAGATTGTCGTGGCCGGCCTTCCCCCGCACTAACTCACCCAAGGTTTTATGCCGATGCGCTATTTGCCTTTGTCCGACACCGATCGCGGCGAGATGCTCGCGCGGATCGGCGTCAAAACGGTGGACGAATTGTTCGCCGACGTGCCGAAGAACCTGCTCCTGAAGGAGCCGGTGGACCTGCCGCGCCGCAAGGGCGAGCTGGAGGTGGAGCGCATCCTCTCCCGCATGTCCGCGAGGAACGTTTCCGCGTCCTCCGTGCCGTTCTTCGTCGGCGCCGGCGCCTACAAGCACCATGTGCCGGCGACCGTGGATCACCTGATCCAGCGCTCCGAGTTCCTGACGAGCTACACGCCGTACCAGCCGGAGATCGCCCAGGGCACCCTGCAATATCTCTTCGAGTTCCAGACCCAGGTGGCCGCGCTCACCGGCATGGAAGTGGCGAACGCCTCCATGTACGACGGCTCCACCGGCACGGGCGAGGCGGTGCTCATGGCACATCGCGTCACCAAGCGCCGCAAGGCCGTGCTCTCCGGCGGCCTGCATCCGCATTATGCCGACGTGGTGAGGACGCTCTCCGACATGGCGAGCGACGAGACCCTCACCCTGGCGCCCGACGTGGCCGGCTCCGAGGACATTCTCTCGCAGATCGACGACAGCGTTTCCTGCGTCGTCGTGCAGTCGCCGGACATGTTCGGCAATGTGCGCGACCTGAAGCCCATCGCCGAGAAGGCGCACCAGCACGGCGCGCTGCTGATCGCGGTGTTCACGGAAGCCGTATCGCTCGGCCTCGTCGCTTCGCCCGGCAGCCAGGGCGCGGACATCGTGGTCGGCGAGGGCCAGTCCATCGGCAACGCGCTGAACTTCGGCGGGCCCTATGTGGGGCTGTTCGCTACGCAATCCAAGTTCATCCGCCAGATGCCGGGGCGCCTCTGCGGCGAGACGGTGGATGCGGATGGCAGCCGCGGCTTCGTGCTGACGCTCTCGACCCGCGAGCAGCATATCCGCCGCGACAAGGCGACCTCGAACATCTGCACCAATTCGGGTCTCTGCGCGCTCGCCTTCACCATTCACATGACGCTGCTCGGCGAGGCGGGCCTGACGCGTCTCGCCCGCATCAATCACGCGAATGCCGTGAAGCTGGCTGACCAGCTCAGCGCCGTGAAGGGCGTCGAGGTTCTCAACAGGACGTTCTTCAACGAATTCACCGTGAAGCTGTCGAAGCCCGCGGCTGACGTGGTGGAAGCGCTCGCCAGGAAGGGCGTGCTCGCGGGCGTGCCCGTGTCACGCCTGCTGCCGGGTGCGGGCCTCGACAACCTGTTGCTCGTCGCCTCGACCGAAGTGAACACCGATGATGACCGCGCGGCCCTCTGCGCCGCCTTGAAGGAGGTTCTGTGATGTTGAACCGCCAGGGACGTCCCTCTTCCGCCGGTGAGGCCGGCACCGCCACGCATCCGACCTTCACCGGCAACAAGGCGCTGGCGCAGATCGAGCCGCTGCTGTTCGAGATCGGCCGTCACGACACGACCGGGGTCGACTTCGACGAGCCGGAGGATTTCCAGCCGCGCCTCGGCGGGCTTGAGCGCAAGGATCCCATCGGCCTGCCGGGCCTCTCGGAGCCTGAGACCATGCGCCATTACGTGCGCCTGTCGCAGATGAATTACGGCATCGACACGGGCCTCTTCCCGCTCGGCTCCTGCACCATGAAGCACAATGCGCGCCTCAACGAGCGCATGGCCCGCCTGCCGGGCTTCGCCGACGTGCATCCGCTGCAGCCGGTCTCGACCGTGCAGGGCGCGCTGGAGCTCATGAACGAGCTCGGGCGCTATCTGGTCACCCTCACCAACATGACGGCCGTCGCCCTGTCGCCGAAGGCCGGCGCCCATGGCGAGCTCTGCGGCATGATGGCGATCAAGGCCGCCATCGAGGCCAGGGGCGAGGGGAAGACCCGCAATGTGGTGCTGGTGCCCGATTCGGCCCACGGCACGAATCCGGCCACGGCCGCGCTGATCGGCTTCAAGGTGAAGCCGGTGCCGGCGCGCGACGACGGCTGGGTCCATGTGGAGGACGTGAAGAAGCTGCTCGGCCCCGACGTGGCGGCGATCATGCTCACGAACCCCAACACCTGCGGTCTCTTCGAGCCGCAGGTGGCGGAGATCGCGAAGGCGATCCACGATGCCGGCGCCTATTTCTACTGCGACGGCGCGAACTTCAACGCCATCGTGGGCAAGGCGAAGCCGGGCGATCTCGGCGTCGACGCCATGCACATCAACCTGCACAAGACCTTCTCGACGCCCCATGGCGGCGGCGGCCCGGGCTCCGGCCCGGTGGTGCTCTCCGCGCGTCTCGCGCCCTTCGCGCCGGTGCCCTTCGTGCGCGCCGGCAAGGATGGCTTCGAGCTGGTGGAGCAGGAATCGGATGCCGCCGAGAAGCCGTTCGGCCGCATGACCGCCTTCCACGGCCAGATGGGCATGTATGTGCGCGCCCTGTCCTACATGCTCTCGCATGGCTCGGACGGCATGAAGCAGGCCTCCGAGGATGCGGTGCTCAACGCCAACTACATCCGCGCGGGCCTCTCCGACCTCATGTCGCTGCCCTTCGGCAACAAGCCGTGCATGCACGAGGTGCTGTTCGACGACGCGTGGCTCAAGGACACGGGCGTGACCACCCTCGACGTGGCCAAGGCCATGATCGACGAGGGCTATCACCCGATGACCATGTACTTCCCGCTGGTGGTGCATGGCGCGATGCTGATCGAGCCGACGGAATCCGAATCGAAATCCTCCCTCGACCTCTTCATCGCGACGCTGCGCGACCTCGCCATGGCGGCAACGACGGGCAACGACAAGGAGCGCTTCACCGGCGCCCCCCACCACGCCCCGCGCCGCCGCCTCGACGAAACCCGCGCCGCCCGCAACCCGGTTCTCAAGTGGACTCCGCCCGAACCGGTGGCGGAGGCGGCGGAGTAGGGCGCCGTCCGCCTGTCCCGTGTTCGTTGCGCTCCCGCGCTAGAAGTCATTTCGATGAGGACATCAGAAAACGCCGCCCGGACGGGCGGCGTTTTTCGTTCAGACGAAAGCGTGAACCCGGCCCGGGATGCCGCTCGGCGAGACTCGATCCTTAGGTTTGAATCCTCGTCCTTCGCCTTTTCAGAAAAGCGAACCGGCGGTGTGCGACAGATGGCATCCTGTCTGTTTGGAGAGGAGACAGGCCCCTGCAGTGGCGGTAGTGAGAACGTCGTAGCGTAGCGTAATCTTGAGACAGTCCCCCGAAAGGGTTCAAGTCCGATGCTGCCCGCCTCGGAGATGGATGGTCGCGTCCGCAGGTAGCGGTTCGATGAACGGCACAGGGATCGGTGGTACCGATCAGATGGCCGATTGGGCGAGGCATCGTGGCTGAGGATATCGGCACCGATGACAGCCCCGACCCGCGACAGCTCCACCTACCGCCCTGAGATCCAGGGCCTCCGCACCATCGGCGCATTGCTGGTCGCCTGCTTCCACATCTGGGGCGGGCGCGTCTCCGGCGGGGTGGACGT
>JAEWKH010000025.1 GCA_023386155.1 Pseudomonadota bacterium | reverse complement strand
GTGACGCCTCGCGAAGCGCGTCCCTCGTCGGGCGGGGATGGGCAATGATATAGCCGAGCTTGCCCTGCCTGTCAAGAACAAAATGAGAACATTATCCCGAGGCGGGCCGAAAAGCTCTCCTCCCCCTTGTGGGGAGGAGGTGGAGGTGGGGGTGTGGGCGCCTGACCTTGATAGGCTATCGCTCACACCCCCACCCTGGCCCTCCCCACAAGGGGGAGGGAAAAACGCCTGCGCCTCGCATCGCAGGATGAGCCAAGCTCTCAGGTGAGGCCTGCAGGGAAAGCAAAGACACCCTCACCGGCACCGGCCTTCCCTCACCCCGGCCCTCTCCCGCCCGGGAGAGGGAGAGGCGGTGCGCCCCATCCGAGCGGGATGCTGGTATCGAACCCCGATCCGGCACAGGTCCGGCCGTGATGGCGAGGCGGCGGTGAGCGTCAGCCCATCCCAAGCCCGCCGCAGACGTGCGTCCGCACACGGCTGGTTCAAATCGCAAACGCTATATTATGATGTAACGTAACGATACGTAAGGGTGTTCCTTGATCGGCTTAGGGAAGAGGTTGCGCGCATTGGCGCGTTCGCTCGGCTGGCTTCTGGCCGGATTCGGCTTCCGGCGGGCCGGTATCGACAGAAGCCTTCTCACGGGCTGGCGGCGTCTCATCTGATGAACAGGTCAAGTGCGGAGCGACGCGCTCTCCGCCTTGACTCCACGGCCTCCCGGTGCGAGTCCCGCGCGGATTCGATCAATTGAGGGTTCCGTTCCTGATGAAGCGCGCATTCATATTCCCCGGACAGGGAAGCCAGGCGGTCGGAATGGGCAAGGCTCTCGCCGATGCCTTTCCGCAGGCCAAGGCCGTGTTCGACGAGGTCGACGACGCCCTCTCCCAGAAGCTCTCCGCCATCATGTGGGAGGGCCCGGCCGAGGAGCTGACCCTGACGGCCAACACGCAGCCCGCCCTCATGGCGGTGAGCCTGGCGGCGATCCGGGTCCTGGAGGCCGAGGCCGGTCTCGATCTCAAGAAGCACGCCGCCTTCGTGGCCGGCCATTCGCTGGGCGAATATTCGGCGCTCGCCGCCGCCGGCAGCCTTTCCGTGGCCGACACGGCCCGCCTGCTGCGGATCCGCGGCAATGCCATGCAGGGCGCCGTTCCGGTGGGGCAGGGCGCCATGGCGGCGCTTCTCGGGCTCGAATACGACGCCGCCCTCGAGGTCGCCCGCGAGGCGGCCCAAGGCGAGGTCTGCGATGCGGCCAACGACAATGGCGGCGCCCAGGTCGTCGTTTCCGGCCACAAGGCCGCCGTGGAGAGGGCGGTGGCGATCGCCCAGACCAAGGGCGCCAAGCGCGCCGTGATGCTGGCCGTGTCCGCCCCCTTCCATTGCGCGCTCATGCAGCCCGCGGCGGACGCCATGCGCGAGGCCCTGGCCGGCGTGACCGTCAATGTCCCGGTCGTTCCCGTGGTGGCCAATGTGGAGGCGGCCCCGATCACCGACCCGGCGGCGATCCGCGATGCCCTGGTCCGCCAGGTCACCGGCACCGTCCGCTGGCGCGAGAGCGTGGCCTTCATGGCCGCCCAGGGCGTTGATTCATTTTATGAGATCGGGTCGGGCAAGGTCCTGACCGGACTCGTGAAACGCATCGCGGCCGGCGCCACGGCCAGCGCCGTCGGCACCCCCGAGGATGTCGCCGCCTTCAAAGCCTCCCTGAACGCATAAGGAGCCCTGCATGTTCGATCTCACAGGCCGCAAGGCTCTCGTCACCGGCGCCACGGGCGGCATCGGCGGCGCCATCGCCCGCGCCCTCCACGCGCAGGGCGCGACCGTGACCCTCTCCGGAACCCGGCGGGCCGCCCTCGACGAGCTGGCCTCGTCCCTGGGCGAGCGGGTCCATGTGGTCGAGGCCAACCTGTCGGACAAGGATTCCGTCGAGGCTCTCGTTCCGGCAGCCGAGGCCGCCATGGAGGGGCTCGACATCCTGGTCAACAACGCCGGCGTGACCCGGGACAACCTCTTCATGCGCATGAAGGACGAGGAATGGGACACGGTGATCGCCGTGAATCTCACCGCCTCCTTCCGCCTGTCGCGGGCGGCCGTGAAGGGCATGATGCGCCGCCGCTACGGCCGCATCGTCAATATCGGCTCGGTCGTCGGTTCGACAGGCAATCCGGGGCAGGGCAACTATGCGGCCTCCAAGGCGGGCCTGATCGGCATGACCAAGGCGCTCGCCGCCGAGGTCGCGAGCCGCAACATCACCGTGAACCTCGTCGCCCCGGGCTTCATCGAGTCGCCCATGACCGACGTGCTGAACGAGAAGCAGCGCGAGGGAATCCTGGGCACGATCCCCATGGGACGGCTGGGCCACGGCGAGGAGATCGCCTCCTCCGTGGTCTATCTCGCCTCCACCGAGGCCGCCTACGTGACGGGCCAGACCCTGCACGTAAACGGCGGAATGGCTATGTTCTAAAGGAACTTATCCCGGTTTCCGGAATATGTTTGCAGGTGCCGGCTCCCCCCTCGCCAGACAGGATAAGCTTGTGTTAAGCATGGTCCCGATCAGGTCAAAGGGGTTGACCGGCGCTCAAAAATGCGGCTTTGCACGGCGCAGGGTAGCCGTTTCAGCGTTGTCAGCTGAACAGCTGATCTAAATTGATTTCTTAATCCGCCCATTCCTGAGGCGGCAGCCACTGAGGAAAAAACGATGAGTGACGTCGCTGATCGCGTGAAGAAGATTGTTGTCGAGCACCTCGGCGTCGAAGCCGACAAGGTGACCGACAATGCCAACTTCATCGACGACCTGGGCGCCGACAGCCTGGATACGGTCGAGCTGGTGATGGCGTTCGAGGAAGAGTTCAACGTCGAGATCCCGGACGACGCGGCTGAGACCATCGTGACGGTGGGCGACGCCATCCGCTTCCTCGAGAAGAACGCAGCCTAAACCGCTGACGGGCGTCGGATGACTCATTCGACGCCCGAATTTTATTGATCGACAGGGCAGGAATTCATGCGCCGCGTAGTAGTCACAGGTCTTGGCATGGTCACTCCGCTGGGCAGCGGGGTGGACGCCACTTGGTCCCGCCTCGTCGAGGGGCAGAGCGGCGCCAACAGAATCACGGATTTCCAGGTCGACGACCTGGCCTGCCAGATCGCCTGCCAGATCCCGCGCGGCGACGGCTCCGGCGGCACCTTCAACGCCGACGAATGGATGGAGCCGAAGGAACAGCGCAAGGTCGATCCCTTCATCGTCTATGGGATGGCGGCCTCCACGATGGCCCTGCGGGATTCCGGGTGGGAACCCAAGACCTATGAGGACCAGTGCGCGACCGGCGTGCTGATCGGCTCCGGCATCGGCGGCATCGGCGGCATCTACGAGGCCTCCGCCACCCTGATCGAGCGCGGACCGCGCCGCATCTCGCCCTTCTTCATCCCCGGCCGCCTCATCAACCTGGCCGGCGGCTACGTGTCCATCGAGCACGGCCTCAAGGGTCCGAACCACGCCGTGGTGACCGCCTGCTCCACGGGCGCCCACGCCATCGGCGACGCGGCCCGCCTGATTGCTCTCGGCGATGCGGACGTGATGGTGGCCGGCGGCACGGAATCGCCCATCAACCGGCTGTCCCTCGCGGGCTTCGCGGCCTGCCGTGCCCTGTCCACGAACTTCAACGACGACCCGACCCGCGGCTCGCGCCCCTACGACAAGGACCGCGACGGCTTCGTCATGGGCGAGGGGGCCGGCGTCGTCGTCCTGGAAGAGTACGAGCACGCCAAGGCGCGCGGCGCCAAGATCTATGCCGAGGTCATCGGCTACGGCCTCTCGGGCGACGCCTACCACATCACCTCGCCGTCCGAGGACGGCGACGGGGCCTATCGCTGCATGTCGGCCGCCATCAAGCGGGCCGGCATCCAGGTCTCCGAGATCGACTACGTCAACGCCCATGGCACCTCGACGCCGCTGGGCGACGAGATCGAGCTGAAGGCCATCGAGCGGATCGTCGGCAACGCGGCGGACAAGCTGACGATGTCCTCCACCAAGTCGGCGATCGGCCATCTGCTGGGTGCCGCGGGGGCCGTCGAGGCGATCTTCTCGGTGCTGGCGATCCGGGACGGCATTGCGCCCCCCACCATCAATCTCGACAACCCGTCGGTGGAGACGGCCATCGATCTCGTGCCCAAGAAGGCCAAGCGCAAGGAGATCAACGTGGCCCTGTCGAATTCCTTCGGCTTCGGCGGCACTAACGCTTCGCTCATTCTTCGACGCGTATCCTGAGAAAGGTGGAGGGCCGTTACGGCTTTTAGCCATAATCCCTGTTAGGGTGTCGGCGGACCGGCAGGACCGCCGGCCGATACCAGAAAAGCGGCTTGATGTTCGGACGAAAGAAAAAGATCCTTCTCCCTCCCGTAGACGATTCCGATCACGGATCGGTGCAGCCCCGGCTGGCGCCCCGGTCCCCGAACGAGGCCATCAAGCCGTCGATGGCGCCGCCCCCGCCGCCGAAGCTCCGCCGCCGCCGCAGGGGCATGCTGTCGCTCCTGAGCGGCCTGCTGACCCTTTTCGTCGCCGTGGCGATCGCCGGCATCTTCGGCTTCTCCATGCTGCAGCAGGAGGTGACGGCCACGGGGCCGCTGCAGAGCGACAAGGTCGTGGTCATTCCCCGCAACACCGGCACGGGCGAGATCGCCAACATCCTCAAGCAGGAAGGCGTCATCGACCAGCCGCTGCTGTTCCAGGTCTACGCCCACATCAACCGGCAGCGCGGCCAGCTGAAGGCCGGCGAGTTCCAGTTCAAGGCGGGCACCAGCATCGAGAGCGCCATCGACACCCTCATCCAGGGCAAGGCGATCCTGCACACGGTGACGATTCCCGAGGGGCTGACCAGCGAGCAGATCATCTCTCGCCTCTATGAGCACGAGATCCTCTCCGGCGACGTGACCGAGACCCCGCGCGAGGGCTCGCTTCTGCCAGACACTTACAAGTTCGAGCGCGGCACCACCCGCCAGCAGATCATCAGCACCATGCAGGCCGCCCAGCGCCAGGCCATCGAGCAGATCTGGCAGCGCCGCTCCAGCGACCTGCCGATCAAGTCCCCGCAGGAACTCGTGATCCTCGCCTCCATCGTGGAGAAGGAAACGGGCCGGGCGGACGAGCGCACCCGCGTGGCGGGCGTCTTCATCAACCGCCTGATGAAGCGGATGAAGCTCCAGTCCGATCCCACCATCGTCTACGGGCTGGTCGGCGGCAAAGGCACCCTGGGGCGCGGCATCCTGCGGAGCGAGATCGAGGCCGCGACGCCCTACAACACCTACGTGGTCGAGGGCCTGCCGCCGGGACCCATCGCCAATCCGGGCCGCGCCGCCCTCGAGGCGGTGGCCAACCCGTCGCGTACCAAGGACCTCTACTTCGTCGCCGACGGCTCGGGCGGCCATGCCTTCGCCGAGACCTACGAGCAGCATCAGCGCAACGTGGCCCGCTGGCGGCAGATCGAGAAGAGCCGTCCGGCTCCCGATGCGGACGATGTGGACCGGGTGGCGCCCGATGGCGAGCAGACGAACCTGCCTCCGGGTGTGACGCCGGCGCTGCGCGGCGCCGCGAATGCGCTGCCCGCCTCCGGCGGGCGCCCTGGGCGCGGCTTCGATGCGAGCGAGGGGACCGACAAGGATCCGCTGAAGAACAAGACCTTCGACCTGAACTCTCCGAAGAGCGTTCCGCCCATGAAGGAACCGTGACGCGTCGGGCGGGCGGTCGGATCCTTTCAATCGACTCTTGGATCGGCGCGCATTATGGTCGCGCCGATTTTCATTCCGTTCGAGGTTAGCGCATGTCCATTGCGAGCATGACCGGCTTTGCCCGCGAGGCCGGCGTCACCGGTTCCTATCAATGGGCCTGGGAACTCAAGACCGTGAACGGGCGCGGGCTCGAGATTCGCGTCCGGACCCCGTCGGGCCTCGACGCCATCGGCGAGGAAGCGCGGGGACGGATCCTCAAGGCGCTGACCCGCGGCCAGGGCCAGCTCAACCTGGCGCTCACCAAATCGTCCGCCGCGCCCAAGCTGCGCGTGAACCAGGACGTGCTGCAATCGCTGCTCGCGGCCATCGGCGGCCTGTCCCTCCCGGACAACGTGAAGCCGGCCTCTCTCGACGGCCTCCTGTCCGTGCGGGGCGTGGTCGAGCTCGACGACGATGCCGCCGATCCGCTGCAGGACGAGGATCTTGTCGCGGCCCTCAGCTCCGGGGTCGACGCGCTGGTCGCGTCGCTCAGGACGGCGCGGCTGAAGGAAGGGCAGGCGCTCGCCGTCGTGCTCGGCCAGCAGCTCGACATCATCGCCCGTCTCGTCGACGAGGCCGAAGCGGCTCCGGCCCGGCAGCCCGATGCCATCCGGACGCGGCTCGAGGCGCAGATCGCCGAGCTCCTCGAGGGCAAGGCCGGTCTCGATCCGGCGCGTCTTCATCAGGAGGCGGTGCTCATCGCCGCGCGGGCGGATATCCGCGAGGAGCTCGACCGGCTGCGCGCCCACGTGGAGGCCGCGCGAGGCCTGCTGCAGGAGGGCGGATCGGTCGGCCGGCGTCTCGATTTCCTGGCGCAGGAATTCGGCCGCGAGGCGAACACCCTGTGCGCAAAGGCCAATGATGTGTCCCTGTCGCGGATCGGGCTTGAATTGAAGGCCGTGATCGAGCAATTCCGGGAGCAGGTGCAGAATGTGGAGTGATGCGGTGAGCCAAGATTCGAAGCCCCCGGTCGGCCGTCGCGGCCTCATCCTCATCCTCTCCTCACCCTCCGGCGCCGGAAAGACCACGCTCACTCGCAGCCTCGTGGAGGAGCGCGCGGGCGTTCTCTCGATCTCCGTCACCACCCGGACGAAGCGCCCGTCCGAGATCGAGGGCAAGCACTATCACTTCATCGATGTGGACGAGTTCAAGGCGATGCGCGATCGCGACGAACTCCTGGAATGGGCCGAGGTGCACGGCAATTTCTACGGCACGCCGCGCAAGCCCGTGGAGAAGACGCTGGCCGCCGGCCAGGACATGGTCTTCGACATCGATTATCAGGGGACGCGCCAGGTGCGGGAGAAGCTGCCCGACGATGTGGTGACCGTCTTCGTCCTGCCGCCGAGCTTCAGGGAGCTGAAGGCCCGCCTGGAGCGCCGGGCCGAGGACGCGCCCGACGTGATCGCCAAGCGTCTCGCCAATGCCCGCGTCGAGATGGAGCGCTGGGTCGAGTACGATTACGTGATCGTCAACGAGGATCTCGGCAAGTCCTTCGAGAGCCTCAAGGCCATCCAGGCCGCCGAGCGCCTGAAACGCGACCGCCTCGTCGGCCTCTCGGATTTCGTCGAAGGGTTGCTGGCGGAAAAGATCGACTGATCAAGAAAGAGAAGCATCGGGTTGATCCCAAAAGTGCAAATCCACTTTTGGGTCCGATGCTTTACACCAGCGCGAGCGCGTTGCGGCGCTCGTGGCGGGCCATGGCGTGTCCGATCAGCACTTCCATCAATTCGCTCTGAGGAAGGCCGCCGGCCTCCCAGAGCTTGGGATACATGCTGATCGCCGTGAAGCCGGGCAGGGTGTTCACCTCGTTGACGAAGAGGCCGTCGTCGTTCTTCGGGTCGAGGAAGAAGTCGACGCGCGCCAGCCCCTCGCAGGCGAGAGTCACGAACGTCTCGACGGCAAGCTCCTGGATGCGGCCCGCCAGGGCCGGCGGCAGGTCCGCCGGGATGCGCAGGAGCGCGCCGTCCGCGTCGATGTACTTGGCGTCGTAGCTGTAGAAGCCATGGCTGCCGGCGGGCACGATCTCCCCCAGCGGCGATGCGCGGACCTCGCCGGCGGCATCCTCGAGCACCGAGCATTCGATCTCGCGGGCGCCCGTGACGCTGCGCTCCACCAGCACCTTGCCGTCATAGCGGAAGGCGCGCTCGCAGGCCTTGTCGAATTCCTCTGCCGAGGAGGCGCGGGACACGCCGACGGAAGAGCCCATATTGGCGGGCTTGACGAAGAGGTCGGGCGTGCCGAGGGCATCCACGGCGGCGCGGTACGCGACGCAGCTGCGCGGCGTCAGCGTCAGAAACGGAACGACCGGCAGGCCGCTGTCGCGCAGCAGGCGCTTGGCGATGTCCTTGTCCATGCCGGCGGCCGAGCCCATCACGCCGGAGCCCACATAGGGAACATTGGCGAGCTCGAGAAGGCCCTGAACCGTCCCGTCCTCCCCGTTGGGACCATGCAGCACGGGCACGACCGCATCGAGGCGGAGGGAGCGCGGCGCTGTGCCGTTCAGCACGATGGCCTCGCCCGCGCCACCGGGGAGCAGGGCCATCTGCGGAGCCCCTTCCGGGATCTCCAGGGATTGCGCACCCCTTCCGCCGCCATTGCCGCTGTCGCAGAGAAGCCAGCGTCCGTCCCGGCCGATGCCGATGGGGACGATGTCGTAGCGATCGGGGTCGAGAGCGCGCAGCACGTTGGCGGCCGATAGTTTCGAGACCTCGTGCTCCGCGGAGCGTCCCCCGAACAGAAGTCCGATCGTCTTGCGCGGCTGCGACATGCCCGCCTTCTCCTCTCGCGGCTGCTCGAAGCCGCCCACATCCATCCGATCATGGAAGAGGCGCGGTTAAGGTCCCATGAAGAGCGCCCGCCCGCGCCGGTCCAGCGGCTTGATATAGGCGGGCATGGCGATGCGGCGAGCATTGAATGCTGAAGGCTTTTGGATTCCTCAAACGCCGCGCGTCGCATCCCAGGCATTGGCCAGGGCCACATAGCCCTCGACCGGGATGTTCTCGGCGCGGACGGTTTCCTCGAGATCCGCCGCCCGGATGATCGCGCTCGGGTCCGGCGCGATGGATTTCAGGCTCTGGCGCAGCATCTTCCGGCGCTGGCCGAAGGCGGCGCGGGTCACGGCTTCGAGGGCGCCGATGCGGCAGGGCAGCGGGCTGGCCCGGGGAACCAGGTGGACAACGCTCGACGTGATCTTCGGCGGCGGCACGAAGGCGGAGGGCGGGACGTCGAAGAGGATCCGCGCCTGTGCCCGCCAGCCGCAGAGAACGCCGAGGCGGCCATAGTTCTTGGCATCGCTCTCGTCGGCGACGATGCGCTCGGCCACCTCGCGCTGGAACATGAGGGTGAGGGAGGCCCACCAGGGCGGCCAGGCCTCTCCTGTGAGCCATCCGGTCAGGAGGGCCGTGCCGACATTGTAGGGCAGGTTGGCGATGATCCGCACGAGACCGTCACCGGCCAGGGGGCGCGGGTCGAACTGCAAGGCGTCGGCTTCGATGACCTCGAGCCGGCCCGGATAGCGCTCGGCGATCTCGGCGAGTGCCGGCAGGCAGCGGGTGTCGCGCTCGATGGCGATCACTTTCTTTGCCCCGGCCGCCAGGATGGCGCGGGTCAGGCCGCCCGGACCGGGGCCGACTTCGATCACCGTCGCGTCGTCCAGCGGACCGGCCGAGCGGGCGATCCGGCTGGTGAGGTTGAGGTCGAACAGGAAGTTCTGGCCGAGCGATTTCTTGGCCATCAGCCCGTGCGTGCGCACCACATCGCGCAAGGGGGGAAGGTCGTCGATCTGGCTCATGGGCGCCCCAGGCGGGCGGCGAGCTTCAAGGCGGCCATGAGGCTGTCGGGCCGGGCGATGCCCTTGCCCGCGATGTCGAAGGCGGTTCCGTGGTCGGGCGAGGTCCGCACGAAAGGAAGCCCGAGGGTCACGTTGACCGCCTCGTCGAACGCGATGGTCTTGATCGGGATCAGGGCCTGGTCGTGATACATGGCCAGGGCCGCATCGTAGCGGCTCCGGGCGCGGGCGTGGAACATGGTGTCCGCCGGCAGGGGACCTGCCGCATCGATACCCTCGCCGCGCAGGACCGCGACGGCCGGGGCGACGACCGTGCCGTCTTCGGCGCCCATGGCCCCGTTCTCGCCGGCGTGAGGGTTGAGCCCCGCGAGGGCAAGCCTCGGGTTGGCGATGCCGAAACGCTCCCGCAGCTCCCGGGCGACGATCCTTCCGGTGAGAACGATCAGGTCCGTGGTCAGGGCCGAGGGAACATCGGACAGGGGAATGTGGACCGTGACGGGGACGACCGCGAGCTGCTCGCTCCAGAGCATCATCACCGGGTGGTAGGTCTTCTCGCCTTCCGCAGCGAGAGCCGCGAGGAACTCCGTGTGCCCCGGATGCGGGAAGCCGGCCTCGTAGAGCACGTGCTTGGCGATGGGGTTCGTCACGACGGCTGCCGCCGCGTCCGTTCGGACGAGCCTCACCGCCGTCTCGATGGATTCGATGACGGACCGGGCATTGGCGGAATCCGGCCGTCCCGGCTCGGCTGAGACCGGGGCGTCGAGCGGGAGGACGGGGAGCGCGCTCGCGAAGGCGGAGCGGATCTGCCGTGGCTCGACGGGCGCGATGGGAACGGTCCATCCGAAGGATGCGGCGATCCGGGCGAGATGGCCTGGGTCGGCGACGACGCCGAAGGGCGGCAGGTTGGCCCGGTCGCGCTCGAGCCAGGCCCTGAGGCTAAGTTCCGGCCCGATCCCGGCCGGGTCGCCCTGGGTGAGAAGGAGAGGGCGCTGGTTCAAACCTGACACCGGGCGGCAGCCCCATCATTCATCGTCAAAGCCGCTGAGACTCTGAGTATATCCCACTTCGCCGAGAGAGCGTAGCTCGAGGGTGAAGGCGATGGTGTGGTTCTGGTTCTTCTCGCCCGAGTTCCGCACCACCTCGCGCGGGGTCACGCTGTACCTGACCGAGAAGGTCGTGCACTCGTCCATGTAGCCGAGCCCGAGCGACATGCCGCTGACATAGGCGACCTTCTGGCGGTCGTAGACGGCGTCCGGATTGGTCGTGAGCCGGGCGACATAGGTTTCGCGGGCCAGGAGGTAGCGGTCGAGGTCGAGAAGGATCGAGCCCGTCACGTACCAGTTCGGGGAGATGTCCCACCGGGCGGAGCCGAGGAGGCCCTCACGCCGCATCGGGAAGCCGATGGCGGGCTGAGCATCGTAGCGGGCATAGGTCAGCGAGGTCGATACCGGCAGGTAAGGGTTGAAGTTCGCCCTGAAGCCGGCCTCGATCCGGTTGACGTCGAAGTCCTCCTGGTCGAAGCGCGCGCGGCTCACGAAAGCGAAGTTCGCATTCGGAGCGATCTGGAAGCGGCCGACATAGTCGGAGGCGCGCGAGTCGAGGCCCGAGTCCAGTCCCACATTGGCGAGGTCGCCCTGCCGGAAGGAGTTGCGCCCGGCGATCTGGTAGGACTGGCCGAACAGCACGTTGGCATAGAAATCGTCGGCGCCGGTCACGGTGTACTGGATGCCGAGATTGGCGCGGACGCCGCCCTCGGCCCGGTCGTAGCCGGAGAACTTGTCCCAATCGAACAGGGAGGTGTCGTCGAACACGAGGCTCTGGGCGTCCTCGTTGGGGAGGCTGCCGATTCCGGTCTCGTTCGGGCGGGCGATCACCTGGGCGATCGGCTCGAGGATCTGCTTGCCGGAGGTGCCGAGGCTGGCGATGAAGGGATAGCGGTACTCGACGCCGACCGCCGGCATGCCGCGGAACAGATAATCGTCGTCGGAATCGATGAAGTTGGCGAGCTGCGGGTTCTGGTACCCGTAGAAGTCGGGAGAAATCCAGAAACTGTCGGCCCTGACATAGGCGAAGGGCGTCCAGACCTGGCCGATCGGGTCGACGAACTCGCGCCGCCAGGACGCGGTGACCGACGCCCGGGAGGACGAGCCGCTCATGCCGCGCACGAGGCACGAGGAGGGGTCGAAGACGATGCAGGTCTGGGCCACGCCGAAATACGCCGTGTTGGCGACGGACAGCGGATCGAACTGGGCGGCCTCGCGGTTGAGGTGCGTCACGTTCACGTCGAGGGCGAACTCGCCGCCGATGGTGGGGGGCGTGAAGCGCTTGTTGTAGTCCATGACCGGAGCGACGATCGGCTGCTGCTTCTGCCATTCGTTGCTGGACAGGGTCTGGAAGTAATAGCCGCGCATGTCGAAGAAGGAGCGGTCTCCCTGTCCCTGGAGGAACAGCGTCGAGATCGATTCCTTGATGTAGTACGAGCTGAGGCTTTCGCTGCGGATCTTGTAGTTCGACAGGAACCACTTGTCGGACAAGAGGGCGATGTCCCAGCCCCAGCGCCAGTTCTGGTTGATGTAGAACAGGCCGGTCGTCTCGAGCGAGCCGCGGAAGTCGCGGTTCGCGGCCCCGTAGGGCGGCCGGAGGAAGGCGTCGGGCTCCTGCTGCGAAATGCCGGCGGCCCGGACCGTATAGACGCCGTTCTCGAGCCGGTGGCGCCACTCGGCCTGGGCCAGGAGGCCCTGGCGGCTCAAATAGGTCGGGGTGATCGTCAGGTCGTAGTTCGGGGCGATCGCCCAGAAGAACGGGATGGAGGCTCCGTATCCGATGGACGACGAATAGATGTAGCGCGGCGACAGGAAGCCCGTCTTGCGCTTGACCGTCGGATCGGGGGTCCAGAAATAGGGCAGGTAGGCGACCGGAATGCCGAGGAGCTCGAGGGTCGCATCCTCGTAATAGATCGTCCGCTCGCTGTTGTTGTGGATGATCTTCGCAGCCCTGACCTGCCACAGCGGCGGCCGCTCCGGATTGTCCTTGCAGGGCTCGCAGGCCGTATAGGTGCCGCGCTCGAACGTCGTGGTCTCGCCCTCGGCGCGCTCGGCGCGCGGGGCCGAGAACCGGGTCGTGAGGGGACGTCCCTGCTCGACGGTGGTCTGGACCACCCTGAGGGAGTCGATGAAGCCGTTCCTGAAATCGTCCGTCAGCTCGAACCGGTCGCCCGTGGCGACGGTGCCGTCGGCGTCAGTCAGGCGGGCATTGCCCTCGGCGAAGACGCGGCCGGTGTTCCGGTCGTAGGTGACGCGGTCGGCCTGGAGCGTCCGGCCCTGGTAGTTCATCTGGACGTCGCCGGAGGCGGCGATCGTGTTCTTGTCGTTGTCGTAGATGATTTCACGGGCGTCGACGAGAAGCCGGTCCTGGCCCGATCCGGCCCGGGCGCGTCCCGCGATGGACTCGTTCAGGGTTGCCTGGGCGAGCGCAGGCACAGACCCAGCAGCCAACAAAGCCGCTGCGACCGCAGATGTTGCGATCGTTGTCTTTAGCCGCCGCATCCCCACTCCTTCACGCACGTTCTTCTTATCGAGGCCGGTCAGCCGTCCTCTTGGTGCAATAACGCCAAGGTCCCTAGCAGACTGCCTACTACAGCCGGGAACCAGGCTGCAACAAGGGAGCTGATGATTCCGGAGGCGCCAAGCTCCGCCATAAGCTCCGTGGCGACATAAAGCACGAAGCCGGCCGCGACGCCACCCAGAACCATCATCGCTACACCGCCAAATCGAAAGAATCTTAACGATACGGATGCGGCCACGAAGACCATGGCGATGAACAGCAGGGGCCGGGCCAGAAGGAGGTCGTAATGGAGCTGGTAGGCCGTGGTGTTGATATCCGCCCTCTCCATGCGGTCGATGGTGCCCTTGAGGTCCCAGAAGGGGACCGCGTCGGGTTCGATGAAGCTCTGTCGAACCTGCGAGGGCTCGAGATTCGACGCGATCAGGTAGCGGTCATGGGTCTCCGGCTCCTCGGTGGCCGAAAGGATTCGGGCGTCCTTCAGCTCCCAGAAACCCTCGTGCAGGGTCGCCTCCTTGGCCTCGACCCGGTGGGTGAAGACACCCGCCTGGTCGAAGGCATAGACCGTGACCCCAAAGAGAGTTGCCGTATCGGCATCCGAGCCGTCGCCGCGGAGGATGGCCTGCCCGTCCTGGCTCCTCTGGCGGATCCAGATCGGCTTTTCCCGCGGCTGGACGGCGCGGGAGAAAATCTGTGTCTCCAGGGCGGAGCCCCGCTGCTTGAGGATCGCCGAAACCGGGTTGTAGACGGTGACGGACCCGATGCCGAGCAGGAGGGCGATCAGGAGTCCGGGCTGCAGGAACTGCCACGCGGAAATCCCGGCCGCCCGCGCCACCACCAGCTCGAGCTTGCGGCTGAGCTGGAGGAGGGCGGCCATGCTGCCGAACAGCACCGCGAAGGGCATGACCTGCTCGGCGATGGCCGGCGTGCGGAACAGGGCGAGCTGGGCGATCGCCCCGGTCGTCGCGGCCGGAGCATCGCCCGCCCGGCGCATGAGCTCCACGAAGTCCAGGGTATAGACGAGGGTGAAGACGGTCGCGAAGACGAGGAAAATGGTCTTGAGGAACTGTCGCGAGAAATAGAACCCGAGGGTGCGGCCGATCAGCATGGTCAGGCCTTCCGGGGAGCGGGTGAACGCGACGGGAGCAGGTTGCGGATCGCTGCGCCGAGCTTCGCCTGCGCGGACCGCATGGCCGGCCCCTTGAAGATGAGCAGCAGGCTGACGAGAATGCCTGTCAGCGGCACCCCGTAGATCGCGATCACCGCCAACGGCGTGCGCGCGACGGCGCTCGACGCGGCGAACCCGAGGATCCTCAGGAGGACGATCGCCACCACCGCTCCCGCGATGGCAAGGCCTCGGCCCTGCCGGGTCGTCCGGGGCTCGCCCAGGGCGGCGAAGGCCATGACCATCATGGCGAGCGGGTAGAGCCAGGACGACAGGCGTTCGTGCAGCTCGGCCCGGAAGCGCCCGCGCTGCTCCTGGTAGATCTGCTCGCTCTTGTCCGGGAAGAGGAGCTGGGTGGTGCTCCGCTCGCGCGGCTTGTAGATGACCTCCCCGCCTTCCTTGTTGAAGGCCGACAGGTCGACCGCATAGCGCTCGAAGGCCACGATCGAGGAGTCGCGGCTGTTGGGCTCCTTGCGCTGGACGCTGCCCTTCTGGAGCACCAGGTAGGCGTTTCCGCCCTGTTCGACGGTCTGGCCGCGCTCGGCGAGGTAGACGATGGCCTTGTCCTTCTCCCGGAGATCTTCCATGAAGATCCCGAGGAGAGAGTCTCCCGAGCGCTCCCGGTAATGGAAGGTGATTCCGCTATCCAGCGTGATGAACTGACCTTCCTTGGCCATGGTGCCGACGAAATCGGCCCTGATCTTCGTGAAGAGCTGGCGCATCTCCTGGAAGCTCGCCGGCATGAGATAGATCGAGATGATGGCCACGACGGCGCAGACGAAGGCGGCCAGGACCAGGAAGGGCCGCAGGAGGCGCTGCGGCGGCATGCCGCCCGCGCTCATGACGATCAGCTCGGAATCGCCGTTCAGCTTGTTCAGCGTGTAGAGGGTGGCGAGAAACAGGGCGACCGGCGCGATGACGCTGATCAGGGCGGGCAGGGACAGTCCCGTCACCGTAAGGAAGATCACGAGGGTCTGGCCCTTGCCGGTCAGGAGGTCGAGCTCGCGCAGGGCCTGCGTGATCCAGATCACGCCCGTCAGGGCGACGAGGCATGCGGCGAAGGCGCTGAAAGTGTTCTTGAGGATGTAGCGTTCGAGAAGTGTCATAAAGCCCTTCGCCCCCGGGCGGTGGAGCCCTGGGTATCGTGTCACAGGATCTCAGGCAAGACGGCTGTTTTCAACAGCCCGAGATTGCGCCGATTTCACGGCGGCTTCCCGGTTCCTGAGCATCGGACCCAAAAGTGGACACCACTTTTGGAACCCATCCGATGCTCCTAACCTTGACTGGCGCATCGTTCAAAGCGGAAAACCGGGCCCACCTTTCCGCACGGTGCGCCGGCCCGCCATATGATATATGTCCCAACCGTCAGCGTCGCAGCCGTCCGGAAGACCGGGATGTGCATCAAAACAAAGAGGATTTCATGGCCGATAGCTTCAAGATCGATTTCCAGGCCCATGGAAAGGCCGAATCCGGCGATCTCGTCGTCTTCGTCGGCGAGAACCTCAAGCCCACGGCCGCCGTCGCCAAGCAGCTGGGCGCCAAGGCCGTCGATCTCATCGCCAAGGCTGCGGCGGCCGAGAGTTTCAAGGGCAAGGCGAAATCCGCCATGTCCATCGTCGTTCCCGCCGGCCTGCCGGTCGATCGGCTGATCGTGATCGGGGTCGGCGGCGAGAAGGACCGGGAGAAGGTCGACTTCGTCCAGCTGGGCGGCCTGGTCGCCGGCAAGGTGAACGGCAAGGCCGCCACCGTGGTGCTCGACCTGCCCGGGATCGAGGTTGCGCCGGACGCGGCGGCCGATGTGGCGCTCGGTGCCCAGCTGCGCCGCTACAGCTTCGACCGCTACAAGACCAAGAAGGACGACAACGGCGCCAAGGCCCCCGGCCGGCTCGTCCTCAGCGTGGCGGACCCCGCGGCGGCAAAGAAGACCTACAAGGCCCGCGAGGGCGTCCAGCAGGGCGTCATCATGGCCCGCGATCTCGTCAACGAGCCGCCGAACGTCCTCGGCCCCCAGGAATTCGCCGCCCGTGTCCAGTCCCTGAGCAAGCTCGGCGTCGAGGTGGAAATCCTCGACGACAGGGCGATGAGGAAGCTCGGCATGCACGCGCTCCTCGGCGTGGCGCAGGGCTCCGTGCGCGGCGGCCGCGTCGCCGTCATGCGTTGGAACGGCGGCAAGGCCAGCGACCGGCCCATCGCCTTCATCGGCAAGGGCGTTGTGTTCGATTCCGGCGGCATCTCCATCAAGCCGGGCGCCGGCATGGAGGACATGAAGGGCGACATGGCGGGCGCGGCCTGCGTGGTCGGCCTCATGCACGCGCTCGCGAGCCGCAAGGCGAAGGCGAACGTGATCGGCGCCATCGGACTCGTGGAGAACATGCCCGACGGGAACGCCCAGCGCCCCGGCGACATCGTCACGACCATGTCGGGCCAGACCATCGAGATCATCAACACGGACGCGGAAGGGCGCCTCGTGCTGGCGGACGTGCTCTGGTACGTGCAGGACCGCTTCAAGCCCAAGTTCATGATCGATCTCGCGACCCTGACGGGCGCGATCCTCGTCGCCCTGGCGCAGGAATATGCGGGCCTGTTCTCGAACGACGACGAGCTGGCGGAGCGCCTGACGGCGGCCGGCAAGGCCACGGGCGAGCGCGTGTGGCGCATGCCGCTGGGGCCGGAATTCGACAAGATGATCGAGTCCAAGTTCGCCGACATGAAGAACTCGGCCGGCCGCCACGGCGGATCGAGCACGGCGGCGGCGCTGCTCCAGCGCTTCGTCAACGACGTGCCGTGGGCGCATCTCGACATCGCCGGCACCGCCATGGGGTCGCCGCAGAACGAGATCAACAAGGGCTGGAGCTCCGGCTGGGGCGTGCGCCTACTCGATCGCCTCGTGCGCGACCATTACGAGTCCTGAGAATGGCGATGCGGGCATGACCGAGATCCTCTTCTATCATCTCCAGCATCAGCCGCTCGAAGCCGTGCTGCCCACGCTCCTGCAGAAGACCCTGGAGCGGGGCTGGCGGGCGGTGGTGCAGGTGACGACGGAGGAGCGCATGTCCGCGCTCGACGATCACCTTTGGACATTCACGGACGAGAGCTTCCTGCCGCACGGCACGGATCGCGAGGCCCATGCGGCGGACCAGCCGATTCTCATCACCCTGTCGGGCGAGAACCCCAACGGCGCCTCGATCCGCTTCCTCGTGGAGGGCGCGGATCTGCCGGCCGACATGGCCTCCTACGAGCGCCTCGCGATCCTCTTCGACGGCAACGACATCCAGGCCCTCGCCTTCGCCCGCGACCAGTGGCGCGCGGTGAAGGAGGGCGGCCACGACGCGACCTACTGGCAGCAGGACGAGCGCGGGCGCTGGCAGCGGAAGGCGTGAGGATTGTTCTCGTCAGGCCCAACTGTATGAGGCTGGTTTGCGATTGATGTTCTCCCCGCAGCCCTCATCCTGAGGGGATTGCGCGAGCAATCCGTCTCGAAGGATCAGGGCGTCTCCAGTGCTCTCTGGATCCTCCTTCGAGACGCCTGCTGTGCAGGCTCCTCAGGATGAGGTCTGTGGTTGATGGGCCAGCCTCTCAAGAGGAGAGCCGCACACCAACCGAACACAAAGACTTCATCGCCCCTGAACTTGCAAAGGGAGGGATTCTGTCCAGTTTGTGGAAGGCCGAAAGGATTCCCCGATGACCCGAGCTCTCCGTCTCCCCCTCTCAGTCGCCCTTGCGCTGTCCCTGGCGATGCCCCTCGGCGCCGTAGCGCAGGAGCAGGCGGGCAATCGGGAGCAGCAGACCCAGGGCCAGCCGCAGGAGGCGCGCCGGTCGCGGCCTGAGTCCAGGGAGACGCAGGCCCTGCCGCCGGAATCGGTGACGCGGCACAGCCTCCAGCTTCCAGGGCGGACCCTGTCCTTCACCGCCACCGCGGGACATCTGACCCTGACGGACCAGCAGGGGGCGCCCCAGGCCGAGATCGGGTTCGTCGCCTATACGCGGGACGATGCCGATCCGGCGACGCGGCCCGTCACATTCGCGGTGAACGGCGGTCCGGGGGCTTCCTCCGCCTATCTGCATCTTCTCGCGCTCGGCCCCTGGCTCCTGCCGATGGACGGGCCCACGATCAGCCCCTCGGCTCCGACGACCCTCGTGCCCAACGCGGAAACCTGGCTCGATTTCACGGATCTCGTCTTCATCGATCCGCCCGGCACCGGCTACAGCCGCGTGGTCGGCGGCGACCAGGCGCGGGAGCGGTTCTATTCCGTGCAGGGCGATATCGACGGCCTCGCGGCGTTCGTCACGCGCTGGCTGAAGGAGAAGAACCGGCTTGTCTCGCCGAAATTCTTCGCCGGCGAGAGCTATGGCGGCTTCCGTGGGCCGTTGCTGGCGCAGAAGCTGCAGAGCGATCAGGGCGTCGGCTTCAGCGGCCTCATTCTCGTCTCGCCGGTCTTCGACTTCGACTGGCTCGAGCAGGGAACCGCGGGTGCTCCCTGGACCAGCGCGGCGCTCCTCCCATCGGTCGCGGCGGCGAGACTCTCCCGCACGGGACCGGTGTCGCGGGATGCGCTCAAGGAGGCGGAGGCCTATGCGTCGAGCGAGTATCTCGTCGATCTCATGCGAGGCCTGCAGGACAAGGAAGCGGTGGACCGGATCAGCCAGCGCGTGGCGGAACTGAGCGGTCTCGATCCCGAACTGACGCGCCGCCTTGCGGGACGCATCGACATGCGCACGATCCAGAGAGAGCTGCGGCGTTCCTCGTCCGAGGTCGTCAGCGCCTACGACACCAATGTGGCGATCGCCGACCCCAACCCGACGTCCCAGTCTTCCCGCTTCGAGGATCCTGTGCTGGACGGGATGACGGCGCCCCTGTCGAGCGCGATCCTCCATCTGCTGACGCAAACCCTCAACTACAAGGCGGAAGGGCGGTACAACCTGCTGAACGGATCGGTCAACGGGGCGTGGCGCTGGGGCGGCGGGCGCAACGGGCCCGAAAACCTCGATGAATTGCGGCAGGCCCTCGCGCTCGACGGGCGGCTGCGCGTGCTCGTCACGCATGGCTTCACCGATCTGGTGACGCCGTACTTCGCCTCGCAGCTCCTCCTGAACCAGCTTCCCGCCCTCGGCCCGGAAAAGCGCGTGGCTTTGAGTGTTTACGAAGGCGGCCACATGTTCTATTCGCGGCAGGCGTCACGGCAGGCCTTCAAGGCCGACGTGCAGCGGCTTTTCGAACAGGCCATGCAGGCGAGGGCGGCCGACAAAGGGGATTGATGAGGATGCGTGTGAAGGTTCTCTCGGGCGTCACTTGCGTGGCGTTGGTTCTGGCTGCCTGCACCAGCACGGGCAGCGCGCCGCCCGCTCCGGCCGTGGCGGCGCCTCCCGCGCCGGCACCCTCGGCGTCGCTCGGTCCCGTCATCGACGGGCCGGTGCTCGGGCCGGACGGGCGCTGCACCGTCAGGGCTTTTGGTACGGCAACCGCCATCGAGCCCGGAATCACGGAGTGCGATCTCGTGCGCCTGAAAGGCAAGCCCGCCACGGATGTGCTCGTGGGCGAGAGCGGCAAGGGACAGCGCGAGGTGCAGGTGCTCTATTCCGAGCCCGGCGGCCGCGAACTCTACTTCTTCGTGAACAACAGGCTCGACCGGGTGGTGAAGCCGTAAGGCCGTAGCGTGCGCACACGTGTCCGCCCCACCATTGCCGCGATAGGTGTCGTCGTTCTGCCTACGATGAGCCTGGGACAGGAACTGACACGCATTGATGGCGCCTGGAGGCATTATCGCAATGCGCGTTTCGGTACGTCCGTCGATGTGCCCAGTACCTTCAAGATGGCCAATCCTCCGCCCGTGAATGGAGATGGGCGCATCTTCAAATCCGCGGATGGTGCAGAGCTTCGCGTGTTCGGGAGCCATGGCGCCACAACGGTCGCCGAGGATTTCGCCAGCTACAAGACTTGGAAGCTGAATCAACTCCAAGAGGATGGAGTGAACGTCACTTACAAGGCGCAGGGCAAGAATTGGCTTGTCGCCTCCGGCATCAAGGGCCGCAACGTCGTTTATGTGAAGGTAGTCGAGGGCTGCGATGCCACCCATGAGATCTGGATGGCCTATCCGATCGAGGGCAAGCAGACTTATGATCGGTTAATCGGGCGACTGGCGCGTTCTCTTGGTTGCACGCAATAGAAGCGCACGATGCGCTAGCCGGCCCATTTGGCACTGCATCGAGGAGCCGCAACCGCGCAATCATACAGCGTCTTGATGTCGGCGAGGCTGCGGATGGCCGGACCGGAGCGACGGTGAATGACGGCGCTCAACTGCCTGAACTTGTCGCCGGACCAATCCTCGATCACCAGGACAACCGCTTTCCGCAAGGGAAGGGTCGCGATCTTGGTCGGCATGAGTCCGGCGCTCCCGGATGACCTGTCGATGGCGAACAGATCGACGATCTCTTCAAGGTCATGAGCAGCGGTCAACGTCCTCTCCATCCAGGCCCGAGCCGGCGCGGTCGGCGGCAGGGAAATGTCGCAGTGGCGGGGAGGGGCGTTCAAATGACAAAAGGAGGTAAGCGACAGCCATCATGGATGTGTGCAGCCGGGATTGGCGATCCCGTCATCGCCACACGCACGGGAAGGGAGCCAGCGGATCGTTGTCGTTGCCCGGCTCGACCTCCCTCGCCCTGAACGGGGCGAGCGGAACGATGGCCCGCGAGAAGAGCCTTGCCGTGCAATAGGACAGAACCTGATTCATCGTAGCCTCCATCGAACGCAGGAAGGCTACCTCGCGTACCGTCAGGTAGATGTGCTGTGCCGCACCGCATATTTACCTAACGGCATGTTGCGGGAGGTAAGGCATGCGTTTCCAATGCAGGCGGATTTTCCCCTTCGCCTGGGGGCGTTCCCCGTTGTCGTTGACGGCCAGTGCCGAAGCTCCGGTCAGATAGGCCATCGGAAGCAACCCATCCGAGAACACTTTGTCGGTGCAGGCGGAAATCTGGATTCTCATCGGTCAGCCTCCCCCATAAGGCACTTTCGAGAATACGTTCCTGCTCCGATTCTGCGTGGGCCCCGAGTAGGTAACTCGGGCGCCCTGGGGGAGTAGGCAGGAGGGAGTAAGGCCTGGATGCTGCGCCGGCGCTCTCGTTGCCGCCGGCGACGCCAAGCCTTTCGGATGCCTCGGATCAGTAGACGTCGTAGCGCCGGACAGGCCGGTCGTAACCGTCTTCATACTCCCTGTAATCGCGGTCGTAGCCGCGCCGGGGAGGAGGCCCGCGATAGTAGCCGTCGTCACGCCAACGGTCGCCCCGGTCGTATCGGCGGGCGACATAGGCGCAGCGCTTCACGATGCCCGGCGCAGGATCGCCGAAGACCCGGTTCGAGCAGGGAATGCCGCCTTCCCGGACGAAGACCTCCGTACTCCGTCCGGGGACCCCGTAGATGACGCGAGTGGGGTAGGGGACGCGGCAGAAGCCGTGTTCCCGCGCACAGGGCACCAGGCTCTGAGCCTGGGCCTCCGGAAGCGTCCCGATGAGTGCGCCGGTGGCCAGCACCGCTGTCGCCAAGATCGAACGAAGCATGTTCTTGTTCTCCATGATCGATGGGCCAATGTACGAGCCGAAGGATGAACGCCATCGCAACGGAGAGTTCACGACTTGAGGATGTTTGAGATTTCGCAGCGGCGTAATCCATGTCCGGCGCCTGGGCGGCGCCACTTCGGCAGTGGTTGAAACTATATTTCCTCTCGTAAAAGAACGGTGAATGCCGCTGCCCGGATGATCGTACGGCGAGAGGCCCGGTCGGTTCCGGTCTACGCGCTCGCTTCCTCGATCTCGCTGCTGAGGACCAGCCATTCCTCTTCCACGGAAGCCAGGGTCGCGGCCGCTTCGGCGCGCATCCTGGACAGTTCGGTGGCCTTGGCCGGGTCCTTCTGGAAGGCGGTGCCGTCGGCGAGCGCCGCGTCCACCTTGCCGATCACGTCCGTGAGCTTCCCCATCCGGTTTTCGAGCGCCTCCAGCTTCTTGCGCAGGGGTGCGAGCGCCACCCGGCGCTCGGCGGCGGCGCGGCGCTCGTCGACCTTGGAGGCGCCAGGCGCCTGCGGCTTGTCGGGACGCTTCTGCGGATCGAGGTCGCCGGAGAGCACGAGCTGGCGGTAATCGTCCATGTCGCCGTCGAAGGGCTTCACGCTGCCGTTGCCGACGATCCAGAGCCGGTCGGCGCAGGCCTCGATGAGGAAGCGGTCGTGGCTCACCAGGATGACCGCGCCCGTGTAGTCGTTGATCGCCTCCATCAGGGCCGTGCGGCTGTCGATGTCGAGGTGGTTGGTCGGCTCGTCGAGGATGAGCAGGTGAGGGCCGGCGAAGGCCGCCAGGCCCATCAGCAGGCGCGCCTTCTCGCCGCCCGAGAGGGCCGAGACCGGCGTGTCGGCCTTCGCGCCCGGAAAGCCGATCTGCGCCGTGCGAGCGCGGATTTTGGCGATGGGCGTATCGGGCATCCGCTCGGCGACATGGTCGTAGGCGGTGGCCTTCGGGTTCAGCTCGTCGAGCTGGTGCTGGGCGAAATAGGCCACGTCCATGCGGGAGGGCGTGCGCATCTCGCCCTTCATGGGCGCGAGCCGGCCGCCGATGAGCTTGCAGAAGGTGGACTTGCCGTTGCCGTTCGAGCCGAGAAGCGCGATCCGGTCGTCCGGCGCGATGGTCAGGTTGAGGCGGTCGAGCACGATCCGCTCGCCATAGCCCACGGCGGCGCCCGCGATCGTGATCAGCGGCGGCGCGGCCGGGCGCTCCGGCCCCGGCAGGTTGAAGGGCAGCACATCGTCTTCCACGATGGTCGCGATGGGCTCCAGCTTGGCGAGACGCTTGACGCGCGACTGCGCCTGGCGGGCCTTCGAGGCCTTGGCCTTGAAGCGGTCGACGAAGGCCTGGAGGTGCTTGCGCTCGGCCTCCTGCTTGGCGGCCATCTTGGCGGTGAGCTCGCGCTTCTCCGCATATTGCTTGGCGAACGAGGTGTAGCCGCCGCGATAGATCGCGAGCTTGCCCCGGTCGAGATGGAGGATGTGATTGACGCAGGCGTCGAGGAGCTCGCGGTCGTGGCTGATGACCAGCACCGTGTGCGGATAGCGCCCGAGGTAATCGTAGAGCCAGAGGGTGCCCTCGAGATCGAGATAGTTGGTCGGCTCGTCGAGGAGCAGCAGGTCCGGCTCGGTGAAGAGCACGGCGGCGAGCGCCACGCGCATGCGCCAGCCGCCCGAGAAATCCGAGCAGGGCCGGCTCTGCGCCTCGGCGTCGAAGCCGAGGCCGTGCAGGATCGCGGCGGCCCGCGCCGGGGCGGAATGGGCCCCGATATCGGTGAGCCGCGTCTCGATCTCGGCCCGGCGGATGCCGTCGGCCGTCTCGGCCTCGGCCAGGAGGGCGCTGCGCTCCCGGTCGGCGGCGAGCACCACGTCGATCAGGGATTCGGGGCCGCCCGGCGCCTCCTGGGCCACGGCGCCGATGTGCATCCCGCGGGGCAGGGTCACGCTGCCGCTCTCGGTGGCGAGCTCCCCCTGGATGATCTTGAACAGGGTGGTCTTGCCCGCGCCGTTGCGCCCGACGAGCCCCACCTTCGCGCCGGTGGGCAGGTTGAAGGAGGCGTGGTCGAGGATCAGCCGGTCGCCGATGCGGTAGGTCAGGTCGTTGACGTGAAGCATGCCGCCTTTTGGCGTGGGACGGCGCCGCTGGCAAGGTCCCGGGCGGTTTCCGGGGCCGCAGCTCCTTAGCCTGAATAGCCGGTGACAGGATCGTCGAGGCCTGGGAAAGGGTTAGGCGACGCGGCGATACTGGCCGCGTGAAAATTGTGCTATAGCCAAGAATAGGATGTAGGGGGAGGAGACCGATGGCGAGGCTCGCCGGGATTAAGCTGTTCAAGGGACTGGACATCGACCTTGAGCGTTTCGAGGCGCGGGCCAACTGGCGCCGTTTCGATCCCGAAGAAGTCCTGGTCGACTTCGACGAGCCGTCCACGGACGTCTATTTCCTCCTCACGGGCGAGGTCCGGGTCCTCATGCGCACGGCCTCCGGCAAGGAGGTCATCCTCCACGAGATGAGGCCCGGCGACCTGTTCGGGGAACTGGCCGCCCTCGACGGGGTACCGCGCTCGGCCAACGTGACGGCGCTCACCCGCGGCGAGGCCTGCGTGATGCCGGCCCTCGTCTTCAAGGAGCTCCTCTTCTCGCACCAGCCGGTCGCCGAGCGGCTGTTCTGCCTCATGGCCGCCCGCATCCGCGAGCTGAACGCCCGCTTCATGGAGCAGACGGTGCTCGACCTCCGGCACCGGCTCTATTCGGAGCTCCTGCGCCTGTCGACGCCCCGGCAGGACCGGTCGGGCGAGCGGGTGATCACGCCGCCGCCCTTCCACCACATCGTGGCGGCCCGCATCGGCTGCCGGCGCGAGCAGATCACGCGGGAATTCACCATGCTGACCCAGGAGGGGCTGATCGAGCGCACGCGCGGCGCCCTGATCCTGCGGCAGCCGGACGTGCTCAAAGCCCGCGTAGCCGAGGCCCTGCAGACGGATCACTAGAGCATCGGACCCAAAAGTGGATTTGCACTTTTGGGATCCATCCGATGCTCCACTCTATAATGAGCGCATCGTTGGGCGCGGAAAACCGGGGCCACTTTTCGCTGACGCGGCCCTCTGGGTCCGCACGATGCGCTACCTATCCTTCGGGCCGTAAGCCGCGAAGAAGACCCGGAGGGCGTTCTCGACGTTTCTCTGGATCTCGGGCTCGGTCGGCGGCTCTCCCACGGAGAAGAGCAGGCGGCGCAGCATGCCGGACACGCAGAGATCGAGGAAATGCTGGGCCGCGACGCCGGTATCCTCGATGGAAAGCCGCCCCGCTTCGACCTGGCGGTCGAAATAGGCGCTGAGGCGGGCGAGGCCCTGGCAGGGGCCGGCCTCGTAGAAGGCCTGACCCAGGTGGGGAAACTTCTCCGCCGCGCCCATGACCATACGGATCGAGGAGATGTGCTCGGGCTTTCCCATGCGGCGCAGGTAGCTGAGTCCGAGGGTCCTCAGGACGCCGCGCACATCGGGATCGTTCGCGTCGAGCTTGAACAGGACCTCGGCCAGCCCCTGCTTCTCTTCCGTGGTCAGGGCGGCGAAGAGGCGTTCCTTGCTGTCGAAATAGACGTAGAGCGTCCCCTTGGAGACGCCGGCGACCTTGGCGATCTCGCCCATGCTGGCGCCGTCGAAGCCATGAGCCAGAAAGACCTTTCGAGCGCCCTCCAGGATCTGGCGTCGTTTGGCGGTCTCGGGGCTCTCGTCAGCAGCGGGAGCATGGCCCTGGTCCCGGATGCTGTCCTGCGCGGCGCTCATGGTGTCTATTATTTCCCTTGCGGCTATTGACCGAACGGTTCGGTCAAATCATATATGGCAGGCATTCACCAGAGATCAAGGCTCAACGATAGTCCCGAACCGATCCGGCTCAAGGGCTTTGTCTTGACTTTGCAGAGGTTCGAGATGGCTTACCGAGACGAGTTCGAGCAGGGCACGAAGGAGCGCCCGGAGACGGCGAGGGAAGGACAGACCGATCAGGCTGCTCCCCAACCGGACGCAGCGGCTCCCGTCGCGGCTCCGCACAAGGCCGCAAAGAAGGGCCCGGGCAAGAAGCCGGTCATCCTCGCTGTCCTGGCCGCGGCCCTGGGGTTCGGCGGCTATGAGGGCTACCACTGGTGGACCGACGGGCGCTTCATGGTCTCGACCGACGACGCCTATGTCCAGGCGGACATCACGATCCTTTCGGCCAAGGTCTCCGGCTACGTGGCCTCCGTCGCGGTCACGAACAACCAGAGCGTCAAGGCGGGCGACCTGATCGCCAAGATCGACGACGGCGATTACAGCCTCGCCCTCCAGTCGGCCAAGGGCAAGCTTGCGACCCAGGAGAGCGCCATCGCCCGCATCGGCCGCCAGGTCGAGGCCGGCCGCGCGTCCGTGGCCCAGGCCGAGGCGCAGGTGGTCAGCGCGCAGGCCGAGGCCGAGCGCGCCGAGAACGACTTTGCCCGCCAGCAGCAGCTCGCCCGGTCCGACTACACCAGCCGCGCCGCGCTCGAGAACGCCAAGGCCGCCCGCGACAAGGCCAATGCCGAGGTCAAGAGCGCCCAGGCGGCCCTTGCCGCCGCTCAGGCGAATGTGGAGGTTCTCGCGGCTCAGCGGAACGAGGGCGAGCGCCTGGCCGCCGAGTACCGGACATCCGTCGAGAAGGCGGAGCGCGATCTCTCCTTCACGGAAATCCGCGCGCCGGCCGATGGCGTCATCGGCAACAAGGCCATGGAGGTCGGCACCTACGTGCAGCCCGGCGCCCGCCTGGCGGCTCTGGTCCCGCTGACCAGCGTCCATGTGGATGCCAACTTCAAGGAGACGCAGCTCGCCGCCCTGAAGCCCGGCCAGACGGTGCATGTGAAGGTCGATGCCTTCCCCGATTCCGACATCGTCGGCACGGTCGAGAGCGTTTCGCCCGCCTCCGGCGCGGTGTTCAGCCTGCTGCCGCCGGAGAACGCCACCGGCAACTTCACCAAGATCGTCCAGCGCGTGCCCGTGCGCGTCACCGTGAGCCCCGCAGTGGCCCAGCAGGGTCTGCTGCGCCCCGGCCTGTCGGTGGTCGTCGACGTCGACACGCGCACCTCGGCCGAGCCCGCGAAGACGGCCAGCATCAAGAAGTAAGGTACAATGGCCGCATCCGCAGCCGTCCAAACCAGGCCTTAAGGCATGCCGGCCGCGAAGCCGGCGTCGCCCGACCGACGCCGGACCTTCGCGTTCTTCTGCATGGTCTTCGGCATGTTCATGGCGATCCTGGACATCCAGATCGTCTCGGCGTCGCTCGCCGAAATCCAGGCGGGCCTCTCCGCCTCGTCGGATGAAATCTCCTGGGTGCAGACGAGCTACCTGATCGCGGAAGTGATCATGATCCCGCTCTCGGGCACGCTCTCGCGCGTGCTCTCCACGCGCTGGATGTTCGTCATCTCGGCGGGCGGCTTCACCTTCATGAGCTTCCTGTGCGCGACGGCCACCAACATCGACCAGATGATCGTCTATCGCGCGCTGCAGGGCTTCATCGGCGGCGGCATGATCCCGACGGTGTTCGCGTCGGCCTTCACCGTCTTCCCTCCGGAAAAGCGGCCGGTGATCTCGCCGCTCATCGGACTCGTGGCGACGCTCGCGCCCACCATCGGCCCGACGCTGGGCGGCTACCTGACGGACATCTTCTCCTGGCACTGGCTGTTCCTCGTGAACATCGTGCCCGGCATCTTCGTGACCGTCTCGACCTATCTGCTGGTGGATTTCGACGAGCCGAACCTCGATCTCTTCAAGAGCTTCGACTGGGCAGGCCTCGGCTTCATGGCGGCGTTCCTCGGCAGCCTCGAATACGTGCTGGAGGAAGGGCCCAACAACGACTGGTTCCAGGACGAGGCGGTGCTCATCCTCACCGTCGTCTGCGTCGTCGGCGCGGTGGGCTTCTTCTACCGGGCCTTCAACGCCAAGCAGCCCATCGTGGACCTGCGGGCCTTCGCCGACCGCAACTTCCTGGCGGGCTCGTCCTTCAGCTTCGTCATGGGCATCGGGCTCTACGGCCTGACCTATCTCTACCCGATCTATCTCGCCCGCGTGCGGGGCTATTCGTCCCTGCAGATCGGCGAGACCATGTTCGTGTCGGGCGCGACCATGTTCCTCATGGCTCCGGTGGCGGGATTCCTGTCTCGCAAGATGGATCCGCGCGTCATGATGGGCATCGGCTTCGCCTCCTTCGCCTTCGGCACGTGGATGATGAGCGGGCTCACCAAGGACTGGGATTTCTGGGAGCTGTTCGTGCCCCAGATCTTCCGCGGCGTCGGTCTCATGATCTGCATGGTGCCGATCAACAACATCGCGCTCGGCACCCTGCCGCCGGAGCGCATCAAGAACGCCTCGGGGCTTTACAACCTCACCCGCAACCTGGGCGGAGCCGTGGGCCTGGCGCTGATCAACACGATCCTCAACAACCGCCTGGACCTGCATCTCCAGCGGCTGCGCGAGAGCGTCAACTGGAGCCATTCGACGGCGGTCGAGACGCTGAATTCCATGACCATGAACTTCCAGTCCCTCGGGACCGATGCCGGCACGGCGGCCATCAAGACCCTGTCCGACATGGTCCGCCGGGAGGCCATGGTCATGTCCTTCGCCGACGTGTTCCTCCTGCTCACCGTGCTGTTCCTCGGACTGATCTTCGCTCTGCCCTTCATCAAGAAGCCGCGCGCGGCTCCGGCGAGCGGCGGCGGGCATTGAAGCATCGCAGGCGCTTCACAGGGCGCTGATGTCGACCAGCGTGACGCGGGTTTACCTCTCCCTCAGGGAGAGGTGAGCGGCGGTACTGTCGCGCCTGCTTTTCAAGATGATCGTTGACCCCTCTACATCATGGCCGGGCTGAACGCTCGTCCCGGCCATCCCGACACGGAAAAGCGCGTCGCTCGATTGCATCGCGATCACCGGCACTGATCCTCGATCAAGTCCGAGGAGATGATGACATGTGAGGGTTATTGTTCCGGATTGAGCGCGCCGGTGGCCGTCACATCCCCTGCGTCCGTATCCACGCTCACCACCACCGACATGCCGGGCACAAGACGGTCCGTGAGCTCTTGCTGAGGGTCGATGGCGATGCGCACGGGGACCCGCTGCGCGACCTTGGTGAAGTTGCCGGTCGCGTTGTCGGTTCTGATCACGCTGAACTCGGAACCGGCGGCCGGGGAGAAGCGCTCGATATGGCCGCTCAGCTGAGTGTGCTCGAGGGCATCGACCGTGAAGGTGACGGGCTGGCCGACCTTCATGCCCGACAGCTGCGTCTCCTTGAAGTTGGCGATGACCCAGATCCGCTCCGGCACGAGGGCCAGCAGCTGCGTGCCGGCGGACACATACTGGCCGACGCGCGCGCCGACCTCGCCGAGGCGTCCGTCCTCGGGCGCCACGATGCGCGTGTTCTGCAGGTCGATCTCAGCGAGCCGCACAGCGGCCTGCGCGCCCTGCACGGCCGCTTCGAGAGACTGGCGATTGACCAGCGTCGAGGCGAGATCCTGGCGGGAGACGGTCAGCGCGGCTTCCGCCTGATGCAGCGAGGCGGTCGCCTGATCGAAGGAAGCACGGGCCTGGTCGGCCTGGCTTTGCGTGGCGATGCCCCGCTCCAGGAGCGGCGAGATCCGGTTCCAGCTGGCTTCCGCCGCGCTCAGGACCGCCTTGGCGCTGTCGACCTGGGCCTGGCTCGATTCGATCCGAGCCCGGTCCGAGCGCTCCTTCTGCTCGGAATTGGACAGGGCCGCCTGCTGGCTCGCCAGCGTGGCCTTCGCCTGCTCGAGCTTCTGAGCGAAGATGCGGTCGTCGATCTTCACGAGAAGCTGTCCGGCCTTCACGTGCTGGAAATCCTGCACCGCCACCTCGGCCACATAGCCGGCGAGCTGCGGAGCGACGACGGTGATCTGCCCGCGCACATAGGCATTGTCGGTGGTCTGCACCGAGCTGGTGAAGGGCGGGAGTCGCCACGCATAGAGCACGAGGGCGATGCCCGCGATGCCAATGATCGCGGCGATGATGTTGGCGGAGGAACGGAAGAACTTTGTCATGAGGATATCAACTGGCGGCCGGTTGGGGTTCGGGCGAAACGCTCTTGTGGATCGCGCGGATCGCGAGATGGATGATCATCGCGGAAAGGGTGAAGGCGGCGAGGATGGCGATGGCCAGGAAGGCATCGTTGTAGGCGAGCACCGTGGCTTCGCGGATCACCTGCTGGCCGAGCAGCGCCAGGCCTTCCGTATTGAGCAGGGACGGGTCCGTGATGACCCGGCCATAGGTTGCGGCAAGCTGCTTGACGCGCTGGGCGACGAGGGGATCGGTCACGGTCAGGTGGTCGGCGATCTCCTGGAGGTGGAACCTCCCGCGCCAGGTGATGAAGGTGCCGACGAGGGCCGATCCGATAACGCCGCCGAGACTCTGCGTCGTCAGGAAGACGACGATGAAGTTGAGGATGAAGGTCGGCCCCCGCTTCAGCGCCAGCATCAGGCCGGTCGCCATGGCGGGCGGCAGGAACAGGACGCCGGCCGCGGCGATCAGGGCCTGGCTGACATACATCTGCTCGGGCCTGGTCAGGCTCGTCGCGTTGCTATCCATGAGGGCGCCGACCAGGAGCAGGCCGAGGGCGACCATCTGGGCCGCATTCTCCCGGCCGGGCTTAACGAGGACGATATAGGACAAGCCCGCGGCGATGGAGGCGCCGATCACCACGAGGGACAGGGTCGTCATCTGGTCGTTCTGCAGGCCGATGGCCTGGAAGAACGCGAAGGCGCCGGCGGTCTGCTCCGACATGAGGAGGCGGAAGATCAGGAGCGTGCCGGCGAGGTGCAGGATTTCCTTGCTGGTGAGCCAGCGGATATCGAGAAAGGGAGTCTCGCGGTTGAGCTCGATCACGATGGCGCAGCTGAGCGATGCAATTCCGCCCGCAAGCATGACGCCGAGCCAGGGCGCTTCGAACCACCAATAGGCCCGCCCCACGGCGAAGACCATGGCGATGAGTCCGAAGCCCACCGCGATGAGGAGATAGCTGGCCACATCGAGCCAATGGATGACCTTGGCGCGCGGCGGCGGCGTGAGCGGCAGAAGATACACGGCCGCGAAGGCCATCATGGCGAGGGCGATCTCGAACAGGTACAGGCCGTGCCAGTCGCCCAGCATGAGAAGGTCGGGCGAGATCAGTCGGGCGAGGGGCGCGCCGATCGCGATGTTGGTGAGGACGAGGGGCTGGCCGATGCTCAGCTTCTTCGCCGGGGGCAGCGGCTCCAGCATGTAGAGGAAGGCGAGCGTCGAGATGGGCGCCGCCGCGATGCCGCTGAAGAACCGCACGATGAGGGCCGATTGCAGGTCCCGCACGAAGATGTGCAGCAGCATCACGAGCACGAACAGAAGAATGCTCAGCTCCGCGAAATTGCGAAGGCCGAACTGGGCCCTGATCTTCACGAGGATCAGGGAGAGGCTGACATTCGGCGCCATATAGGCGGCGATCAGCCATGCGACCTCGTTCGTGGTGGCGCCGAGCGGTCCCTGAAGCTGCGGCAGGTTTGCCGCGGCGAGGTTCATCCCCAGCCCCTGGGTGAGGGACAGGAGCAGGGAGGCGAGCATGTAGAGCGAGGCCCTGGGCCAAGGCATGGGCATGGGAGCAGGCGCCGCCGGAGGGGTGGCGGGCGGCGCCTGCGGGGTCGCCGGCTTCGAAGGGGTCTCGTCCTCGCGGCCGGCGGTGTTGGCGATGGCGGACGGGTTGTCGTCGGAAAGGGCTGTCACCGGAGGCGCACCATCGTCAGCTTGCGGCTTCGATGTTCCGCACCATGGCGTGGAAAACGCGGATGGCGGCCTTGAGGTCGTCCTCGCTGATATCTTTCAGGATATCGCTGCGGAATTCCTGGACGAGAGTGTCCACATGGGCAGCCTGTTCCTGCCCCGCCGCGGTGAGGGCGATCTGCTTGGCCCGCCGGTCTCCGTCCACCGGCTGGCGCCGGATCAGGCCCTGCTTCTCCAGGCTGTCGAGGAGCGGGACGAGGGTCGGGCCCTCGATCTCGAGCATCTCCGCGAGCTCGGTCTGGTTCATGCAGTCTTTCCTGCCGAGAAAGATCAGCGCCCGCGCCCGCGGCAGAGTCAGCCCTTCGGCCCGCACGCGGGCGTCGAAGAGGGTGCGCATCTTCCGGCTGACCTTCAGCAATTCCTCGGAAAACGCCGCCTTGGCGGGAGTGGTCATGATCTTCCTAGGGTTCATATTATTAGAGTACTAATTATATGGGTGCTAGATACCGGGATTCCCAGGGAGCATCAAGGCGCGGGCCGCCCGGATCCGGCAGGGCAGGGTTGCGGGAAACGCCGCCCTCGATCCGGTGATCAACGGCTTTTAAGTTGTTGTCCTCCGCCCCCGAACATCATAGCTTGCCGGCAGGTTTCCTCGTTCAAGGTTGAAGTCAAAACATCTTGCCTCCTCCCGCTCGCCAATCAGCCTCCGTCGGCGCCGTCCGCCGCGCCTTTGCTCCCTGGTCCGATCCCGATGCCAAGCCGCTCATCCGCTTCGACAACGTCACGAAGCGGTTCGGAGACGCGGTGGCCGTGGACCACCTCTCCCTGAACATCTTCGAAGGCGAGTTCTTCTGCCTGCTCGGCCCGTCCGGCTGCGGCAAGACGACCCTCATGCGCATGCTCGCGGGCTTCGAGATGCCGAGCGAGGGCAGCATCACCCTGGCGGGGCAGAACCTCGCCGGCGTGCCGCCCTACCGCCGGCCGGTCAACATGATGTTCCAGTCCTATGCGCTGTTCCCGCACATGAGCGTGGAGAAGAACATCGCCTTCGGGCTCAAGCAGGACGGGATGCCGAAGGACCAGATCGCGGAGCGCGTCGGCGAGATGCTGCGCCTCGTCCAGCTCGAGAAGCTCGCCCGGCGCTACCCGAGCCAGCTCTCCGGTGGCCAGCGCCAGCGCGTGGCGCTCGCCCGCGCACTGGCCAAGAAGCCCAAGGTGCTGCTGCTCGACGAGCCCCTCGGGGCGCTCGACAAGAAGCTGCGCGAGGAAACCCAGTTCGAGCTGATGGACATCCAGCACGACCTTCACATGACCTTCGTGGTCGTCACGCACGACCAGGAGGAGGCCATGACCATGGCCGACCGGATCGCCGTCATGGACCATGGGCGGATTGTGCAGGTGGCGACCCCGGGCGAGATCTACGAACAGCCCAAGACACGCTTCATCGCGGAATTCGTCGGCGACGTGAACATCCTCGAAGGCCATGTGCAGGGCCAGGAGAACGGCCTCTGGCGCGTGAAGACGCCGTCCGCCGACGTGCCGCTCACCATCGACGATCCGGACGAGGTGCTGCATTCCGGCCAGGCCGTGGCGATCGCCGTGCGGCCGGAGAAGATGGTGATCCAGCGCGACCCGCCGGGGCCCGGCGCCATCAACGTGCTCACCGGCGAGGTGTGGGATATCGGCTATCTCGGCGACTGGACGGTCTATCGCGTCAGGCTCGCCACCGGCGAGATCCTGCGCGTCACCCGCGCCAATGCCTCGCGCTTCGTCGAGAACCCCATCGACTGGGACGAGCAGGTCTATGTCACCTTCGCGCCGGATGCGGCGGTGATCCTGGCGGAATAGCCATGATGGAACGCTCCCTCACGCGACGCCTGACCGCGGGACTCGTGCCGGCCATCCCCTACCTCTGGCTCGGCCTGCTCTTCCTCGTGCCGTTCCTGATCGTGCTCAAGATCAGCCTGTCGGATCCGGCGGTGGCCCAGCCGCCCTACAAGCCGGTCTTCGACTGGAGCGACATCGCCGGGTTCATCGGCGGGCTCGACCTGGAGAATTTCGAGCTCCTGACCCAGGACGACCTCTATTTCCGCGCGACGCTCTCCTCCGTTCGCATCGCGGGCATCTCGACATTGCTCCTCCTGCTCGTAGGCTTTCCGATCGCCTACGGCATGGCGCGCGCACCGGAGCGCTATCGCTTCCTGCTGGTGGCGCTCGTCATCCTGCCGTTCTGGACGAGCTTCCTCATCCGCATCTATGCCTGGGTCGCGATCCTGAAGCCCGAGGGCCTGCTCACGCAGGCGCTCATGGGGATCGGCCTGATCTCGGAACCCCTCGACATCCTCAACACGGAAACAGCGGTCTATATCGGCATCGTCTATGCCTATCTGCCCTTCATGGTGCTGCCGCTCTACGCGACGCTCGAGAAGATGGACGACACGCTGCTCGAAGCGGCGCTCGATCTCGGTTCGCCGCCCTGGCGCTCGTTCTGGACGATCACCGTGCCGCTCGCCATGCCGGGCATCATCGCGGGCTCGCTCCTGTGCTTCATTCCGGCCGTTGGCGAGTTCGTCATCCCCGACCTGCTCGGCGGCTCGGAAACCCTGATGATCGGACGGCAGCTCTGGAGCGAGTTCTTCTCCAACCGCGACTGGCCGCTCGCATCGGCAGTTGCGATCCTTTTGCTCATCATCCTCGTCGTGCCCATCGTGATCTATCGCGATGTCGAGGCGCGGCGCGTGGAGGCGCGGCCATGAACCGTCGCCTCAGCGTCTTCAACGTCACGTCGCTCGTGATCGGCTTCGCCTTCCTCTACCTGCCGATCCTGCTGCTGGTGATCTATTCGTTCAACGCATCGCGCCTCGTCACCGTCTGGGGCGGATTCTCGACCCAGTGGTACGGCGCCCTGTTCCGGAACGAGGCGCTCATGGAGGCGGCCTGGGTGACGCTGCGCATCGCGCTTCTCTCCGCCTCGCTCGCGACAATCCTCGGCACCCTCGCGGCGCTCGCGCTGACCCGCTACGGGCGCTTCCCGGGGCGGACGCTCTTTACCGGCATGGTCTACGCGCCGATGGTCATGCCGGAGGTGATCACCGGCCTGTCGCTGCTGCTCTTCTTCGTCGCCGTGGATCTGGATCGCGGCTTCTGGACCATCACGCTCGCCCACACCACGCTCACCATGTGCTTCGTCACGGTTGTGGTGCAGTCGCGCCTCATGACCTTCGACCGCTCGCTCGAGGAGGCCGCCATGGATCTCGGCGCGCCGCCCCTGCGCACGTTCTTTTCCGTGACGCTGCCGCTGATCGCGCCGTCCATCGTGGCGGGATTCCTGCTCGCCTTCACCCTGTCCATGGACGATCTGGTCGTCGCGAGCTTCAATGCGGGACCGGGCGCCACGACGCTGCCCATCAAGATCTACAGCCAGGTGCGGCTCGGCCTTTCGCCGGAGGTGAATGCGGCCTCGACGATCCTGATCGGAATCGTGACCCTCGGCGTGATCTCGGCGACCCTGCTCAGCAAGCGCTCGGTCCTGCGCTCACGCCGTTAGAGGCGATTACACGCAAGAGGGATCAACTCTCTAATTTGCTGTGGCGCATTTCTTGGCGGCGAACCGGGATCCACGTCGCCGAAAAATGCTCCCCTTTGTGAAGCGCTCATCACGCGGAAAACTCGGTCCATTTTTCGCACGATGCGCGAGGCGCTCACTGAGCGACAGCCTGAGGTCCCTGCCGGCTGGCCGGCACCCGCTCGGACGGAAAGAGCGGCTTGGCGGCGCCCGAGCGCTCGATGAGGGAGCGGACCTGCGGGGAGACTGCAACGTTGTCCCAGTCGCCCATCACGTCGAAGACGAGGGCAGGGGACTGGCCCGCGGGGGCGTCGGCCGGCGAGACGTTCGCCGTCATGCTGAGCGTGCGGTCGACCAGGAGCACCTGCCCCTTGAGGGCGGCCTGTACGGCAGACCCCTTGAGATGGGCTTCCACGATGTCGCCGACCCCGCCCTTCACCACGACCTGGGCCTGCGCCTTGTCGAAGGGGGTGCGGCCTCCCTTCCAGTTGAGGGAGGCGAGAAGCGGCCGCTTCTCCACCCGGCGAAGGGCATCGTCGAGGGCGATGCCGACGATCTCTCCGTCCACGACCTCGATGGAGGAGCGGCCGTGCGCCTCACGGATGACATCCGCGGGATTCCTGCCCAGCCCTTCGAAACTGAAATGTCCGCTCGCCTGGCCGGTGATCCAGCGCGGCTCGCCGATGGCGGCGAGGAAGGGCGCGACCGTCACCCCGGCGAAGGAGCCCTGGCTCTTGAACTCGACCTCACCGTTCTGCCTCACCAGGGACAGGCGGCCCTTGAGGCTGCCGTCGTTGAAGCCGGCCCGCCCGATGGAGGCCTCGATGCGCCCGGGCTGCACGAGGACGCTCGCCGCCATGTCTTCGAGGCTGAGGCGACCGAGGCTCGCGCTGGCGGCCGAAAGGCGCAGGTCGAGGTCGGAGCCGGTGGCCCGCGACAGGTCGATGGCCTCCTCGCTCCAGGCGCCGGAGGAGGTCCGGGCCTGCGAGAAGGGGGCGAACAGGTCCGAAAGGTTGAGCGTGTCGGCGGCCAGGGTGCCGGTGATCACGGGCCGGTCCGCATCGAAGCGGACGCCCACCGTTCCTTCCAGCTTGTCATCTCCCAGCTTCACCGCAACGGCGGGCCAGGACAGGCGTCGGCGATCCATGGAGAAATCGCCCGCGATGGAAACGGTGCGGAGAAGCGACCCGAAGGGCAGCTCCATGCCGCTCCAGCGGGTGAAGTCGCGCAGGGATTTGGCCTTGATGGTGCTTTCCCCCGTGATCCGGGGGGAGGCGCCAAGCTGGGCCTCGCCCTCGGCCGCGATGCGCGCGAAGGGCGAGGACAGGGTCAGGGAGAAGGGGCTGATGCGGTCCGAGGCCAGAAGATCGGGAAAGACCGAGGCCTGCTCGAGGGAAACCTTCTCGTCACGCCAGAGCGCGGAGCCCGCCAGGGTCATGGGTTCCGCCGCGCTGACCCAGCGGACGACGAGGTCGAGCTGGTCCAGATTGGCTTCCTTCAGGTCGGTCCAGCGCAGGGTGGATTTGTGCACGATGAGGCGCCGGGCATAGGTTTCCCTTGCCCGGTCCTCGAGAATTTCGGCCCATTTGAGCGATTGCAGGGCCTTGAAGGTGGCCGTGATGCGGGTTTCGCTCAGGTCGAAGTCCGAAAGCTCGATCCGGCCGAAGAGCAGCGGCAGGAGGCGCAGCTCGCCCCTCAGGGTTCCGCCTTCGGCCTTGAGGGCCTGGTCCGGGAACTGGAGCGTCACATTCTCGAACTTGACCCTGGGAATGGGCAGGACGGCAAAGGTGCTGCGGCCCCTGACCGTCAGGTCCAGCCCGTACTTGTCCTTCACGTGCCGCGTCAGCTCCGCGGACAGGCCGCCGCCCGAGAGCGTCCAGGGCGAAGCGGCCGTTCCGAGAACGGCGAGCGAAATCAACGCAATGAGAAGAACAACGCGGCGGGACATGGGATGAATGTTGTAAACCTTGGGTCCTGTCTCGCAAGCGGGGAGGGCGGGATGTCCTCAGGCAAGACCGAAACCGTGAATCGTTTCCATATATCCATATGAAGGGATTGTCTAAATTGAGGCCAGGTTGCAGGGTGGCCGCCATTCGTACCTGAGCGGCAGGCGGCCAAAAGGTCGCAAGCGGCTCCCGAGATTTGCCTCGGTGGCTTCAAACGAGCATGAATATGCCCATGGGGAGAGGTTTTGATGGATAAGGTTTACAGCGACGCGCGGGCGGCGCTCGCCGGGGCGGTCAAGGATGGCATGACCATCATGGCCGGCGGCTTCGGCCTGTGCGGCATTCCGGAGACGCTGATCGAGGCGATCCGTGATTCGGGAGCGAAGGATCTGACCTTCATCTCCAACAATGCGGGCGTGGACGGCATCGGTCTCGGCCGCCTGCTCGAGACCCGCCAGATCCGCAAGATGATTTCTTCCTACGTCGGCGAGAACAAGCTCTTCGCCCAGCAGTACCTGTCCGGCGAGCTGGAGCTGGAGTTCAACCCGCAGGGGACGCTGGCCGAGCGCATCCGCGCCGGCGGCGCCGGCATCCCGGCCTTCTACACCAAGACGGGCGTGGGCACCCTCATCGCCGAGGGCAAGGAAGTGCGCGAGTTCAACGGCGAGACCTACGTCATGGAGACGGGCCTGTTCGCCGACATCTCCATCGTCCATGCGTGGAAGGGCGACACCGAGGGCAACCTCGTCTACCGGAAGACCGCGCGCAACTTCAACCCGATGATGGCGACCGCCTCGCGCCTCACCATCGCCGAGGTCGAGCATCTGGTGCCGGCCGGCGAGATCGATCCGGACTGCATCCACACGCCGGGCATCTTCGTGAAGCGCATGGTGCATGTGCCGAATCCCGTCAAACACATCGAGCAACGCACCACCCGCAAGCGCGAGGAGACCCTCTGATGGCCTGGACCCGTGACCAGATGGCCGCCCGTGCGGCCAAGGAGCTGCGCGACGGCTACTACGTGAACCTCGGTATCGGCATCCCGACGCTGGTGTCGAACTACATTCCCAAGGGCATGCGCGTGCAGCTCCAGTCGGAGAACGGCATGCTCGGCATGGGCCCGTTCCCCTTCGAGGGCGAGGAGGACGCGGACCTGATCAATGCCGGCAAGCAGACGATCACCGAGCTGCCGACCACGAGCTATTTCTCCTCGTCGGATTCCTTCGGCATGATCCGTGGCGGGCATATCGACCTCTCGATCCTGGGCGCCATGCAGGTGGCCGAGAACGGCGATCTCGCCAACTGGATGATCCCGGGCAAGATGGTGAAGGGCATGGGCGGCGCCATGGACCTCGTGGCGGGCGTCAAGCGCGTCGTGGTGGTCATGGAGCATGTGGCGAAGGCCAAGGACGGCTCGGAGGATCCGAAGCTCCTCAAAAGCTGCAACCTGCCGCTCACCGGCACGGGCGTGGTGGATCTCGTCATCACCGATCTCGGCGTGTTTTCCATCGACAAGAAGGGCGGCACCGGCATGACCCTGATCGAGCTCGCCGACGGCGTCACGGTGGACGAGATCAAGGCCAAGACCCAGGCCGAGTTCAAGGTCGCCCTGGACGGCAAGCGGTCCGACGCGGCCTGACCGTCACGGCGTCATCGCATCGCGCAGGTTAGCGCATCGTGCGGACCCAGAGGGCCGCGTCAGCGAAAAGTGGCCCCGGTTTTCCGCACCCAACGATGCGCCAGCCAAGAGGAGGAGCATCGGATCCGATGCTCTAGGATCGACAGGCCCCGGCTTCGCCCGGGGCCTGTTCGCTTTGCGGTGGAACCGGGGCCGGTGCGGGCCCGTTGGCCCGGCATCGCCACCTTACCGTTCCATGGACATGACGCTTCTCGGCCCCCAGACGCTCCATCTGTGCATCGACATGCAGCGCCTCTTCTCGGACGAGGGGCCATGGCCGACCCCGTGGATGGCGCGTGTCCTGCCGACGGTCGCGCGGATTGCCGAGCGGGCTCCCGACCGCACCGTCTTCACCCGCTTCATTCCTCCATTCCGGCCCGAGGACATGCCCGGGACATGGCGCGGCTATTACGAGCAATGGCGTCAGGTCACCCGCGAGCATCTGGACCCGAGGCTCCTGGAGCTGATGCCGCCGCTGCAGAGGCTCGTGCCGCCTGCCGTCGTCCTGGACAAGCCGGTCTATTCCGCCTTCGCCGGCCACAAGCTGCGCGACCTGGTGAGCGAGCGCGGCATCGACACCCTGCTGATCACCGGCTCCGAAACCGACATGTGCGTCCTTGCCACCGTGCTCGGTGCGGTCGATCTGGGCTTGCGGGTCGTGATCGTCACCGACGGCGTCTGCAGCTCGTCCGACGAGGGGCACGATTCCCTCCTGACGCTCTATTCGCAGCGTTACAGCTATCAGGTCGAGACGGTCGGCAGCGAGGCGGTGCTGGACCAGTGGCGGCCGTGACCCCGGTCTATGTCTGGCCCGGCAGGAGCGGGTCGGAAGGCCTCACGGCCTGTATTCGAGCTGCATGGCGACGAGGTCGGCCGTAGGCGCTCCATAGCGGGCCGCGATCCCCTGCAGGGCCTGGTCCAGGGCCTGTGCCGGCCGCCGGCTGCCAATCGCCGGAAGCAGGTGCTCCGCGGACCAGCTCGTAGCGACCTTGTCCGGAATGATGCGGAGGCGGCTGCGGGTCTCGAGCGCATCTTCCGTCTGCGCGAAGGTCACGGCCTGTGACCGGTAGGTCCTCGACCATGCATCCGCCGCCAGGGCCAGCGAGACTTCGTCGGCGCCGGGCTTCAGGTCGATGCCGAGTTGCTCGCGGTTCCAGAAGGCGAGAGAGTTGCGGATGGCCGTCAATGCGAAGGGGCGCGTGAACAGGAACGCGTCGCTTTCGTGGCGGAGGTCCCAGTGGGCAAGGCCGAGATCGCGCGCGACGGCGTCGGCCCTGTCCCGTCCCGCGATGGCTTCGATCAGGGTGAGTGCCATCGGCATGGAGGCCGTGACCCCCGTCGTCGTCGCGACACCCCGGTCGACCACCAGCCGCCGGTTCGCGACGTAGCGGACGGGATGCTTCTCGCGCAGCTCGTCGAGATAGTACCAGTGCGTCGTCGCCTGCTTCCCGTCGAGCAGCCCGGCCTCGCCGACGACCTTGGCGCCCGCGCAGACGCCGATGACGATCGCCCCCTTTGCGGCCTGGCTCCTGATCCATTGCAGGACGGCCGGGTCGTCGTCCCGGCTCATGGCGGGAACGATGACATAATCGGCCCCCTTCGGATGCCTCGCGTCGAAGTCAGCGGCCGTCATGTCCGGCACGATCCTGAACGCGGGATAAAGCGCCACCGGCCCCGGCTCGGTCGCCAGCGCCACCACGTCGGCGACGTCGGCGCGCTTGAGGATGCCGTAGGGCATGAGATAATCGGTCGTCTCGGTTGCGTCGTTGAGGCCGATGATCGCGACGAGAGGGCGCTCCCGCTTGGGAGGCTTCAGGGCCGCGAGCATGGCATCGGCCTCTGTCCTGGCGATGGGCGGCGCGGCATCGGCAATGGGCGCAGGGGGCAGGGAGAGAATCCAGGCCGCTCCCAGTGTCGCGAGGAGTGCGGCGGCCCCGAGGCCGCCCCATAGGACAAGCCGCTTCTTCATACTCATGCTCCGATGAGCCTGTCACCGGACATCCTAGAGCATCGGACGCAAAAGTGGGAACCGGTTTTGCGTGAAAAGATGCTCGAATCCCAAAACCTGAAGCATCGGATGTGAGCTCGAATTCACGTCCGATGCTTTAGCGCATCGTGCGGAAAAGTGGATTCGGTTTTCCGGACGATGCGCTCGCGTGGGGCCTCTCTATCGGAGGGCGATAGCTCCACGGGCGGGCGCCGTGGCCCATGGGGCAGTCGCCGTCAGTCGCGCTGGTCCAGGTCCGGAGAATCCGTTGCCGCGATGTCCTGGCTCTCCGCCGCTCTCGGCCGGGCCTCGGCGCTGCGCACGAGCTGGATCACGGGTAAGAGCCCGACGAGGACGATCACGAGGGCGGCGAGGGATCCGTCCTCGAAGCGGCCCCGCGAGGCATAGGTGTAGACGAGGGTCGAGAGCGTTTCCGTGTTGAGCGGCCGCAGCAGCAGGGTCGCCGGCAGTTCCTTGATGCAGTCGACGAAGATCAGCAGGGCGGCGCTGGCCAGGGCCGGGCGCATGAGCGGAATCTGGATCTCCCACACCATCTCCCGCCGCGATGCGCCGAGGGTGCGCGCCGCGTCCTCGAGGCTCGGGGACACCCGGTCGAGCCCGGCCGAGAGCGAACCGGTCGCAATCGACAGGAAGCGGATCACGTAGGCGATGACGATGCCGCCGGCCGCACCCATGAGCAGGAGGCCGATGCGCTCCCCGGTGAGGCTGCGCCAGAGGGTGCCGATGAGGTTGTCGATCCCGACGAGCGGCGTCATCAGCCCCAGTGCCAGCACGGTGCCGGGAACCGCGTATCCCAGGCCGGCCGTGAAGAGCGCTCCCCGGGTCAGCGAGGTTTTGGACAGGCGGGCCGCCGAGACCAGCACGGCGGCGAGAAGCAGGATGATGCCGGTCGCCACGACCGAAAGGCCGACGGTCGTCATGAAATGGGCGAGGAAATCGGCATCGAACTGACTGAAGAGGTTGCCGCGGAACGTCTCGCGCAGCAGGAAGGCGGTCGGCAGGATGAAGCCCATAACGACCGGGATCGTGCTGAGGAGGGTCGCAATCCAGCCGCGGATGCCGAAAAGCGGAACGGGATGCACGGTGCGATGCCGCTTGGGCGAGGCGGCATAGCGCCGGTCCCGGCGGCCGTAGCGCTCGAGCAGGATCAGGCCCATCACGAAGGCGAGCATGACGCAGGCGATCTGCGCTGCGCCCGGCAGGCTGCCCCGGTTGAGCCAGGTGTTGTAGACGGAGACCGTGAGCGTGCGCACGCCGAGATACTCGCTCGCGCCGATGTCGTTCAGCGCTTCGAGAAGGGCGAGGGACACGCCGACCGCGAGGGCCGGGCGGGCGAGGGGAAGGGCGATGATGCGAAAGAGCTTGATGCGGCTGGCCCCGAGGGTGCGGGCCACCTCGAGCATGCTGGCGCTCTGCGTCAGGAACATCGCCCGCGCGGCGATGTAGATGTAGGGGTAGAGCACCGCGGACATCACGAGGATGCAGCCTGGAAGCGAGCGGATCTCCGGGAACCAGTAATCGGCCCGCGACGTCCAGCCCATGAGGTCGCGCAGGGCCATCTGCACGAGGCCGGCGGAGTCGAAGACTTCCACGTAGATATAGGCGGTGATGTAGGTCGGCACGGCGAGCGGCAGCGGCAGGAGCCACACCAGGATGTTCCGTCCCGGGAAGCGATGAGCCGTGACGAGCCAGGCCGTCGTGATGCCCATCGATCCCGCCACGATGCCGATCCCGCCCAGCAGGGCCAGGGTGTCGACGGTGCTCGCCGGCAGGACGTTCGCGATGAGGTGCGGCCAGATCTCCGCATCGCCTTCTGCGGCGATCCGGATCAGCGCGGCAAGGGGCAGCAGAACGAGCAGCCCGATCGCGGCCACGGCGACCGAGAGCCACCAGGGGAGGCGCCTGGCCTTTTTCCGGGACGGGAGGCGGAATGCGGTCTGCGTTTTTGCGATCACGATCGAATGGAAATGGCGCCACCGTCGCCGGCGGCGCCTCTTGAAAGCGGCAGGAGGCAGCTGGAAGGGCTGCCCCATGTCTTACTGGTCGAAGCCAACCTTGTCGACCAGCTCGCTGGCCTTCTTGCGCAGCTTGGCGATCTCGGCGATCGGCACGTTGTCGGCCTTGAGCTCGCCGAAGGATGCGATCGTCGGGTGGATCTTGATGCCGGCCTTGATCGGGTACTCGGAGTTGGCTTCGGCGTGGATCTGCTGGGACGCATCCGAGACCATGTATTCCATGAACTTCACGGCATTGGCCTTGTTGGGCGCGTGCTTCGCCAGCGCGAGGCCCGAAACGTTCACATGGGTGCCGCCGCCCTCGAAGGTCGGCAGGATCACATTGATCGCCTCGCCCCACTTCTTCTGCTCGGCGTCCTTGCCGTTGAGCATGAGCGAGACATAGTAGGTGTTGCCGACGGCGATGTCGCAGACGCCGGCCAGGATGTCCTTGGCCTGCTCACGGTCGCCGCCCGAGGGCTTCTTGGCGAGGTTGGCCTTCACCCCCTTCAGCCACTCCTCGGCCTTCGCCTCGCCCTTGTGGGCGATCATGGCGGCAATCAGGCTGATGTTGTAGAGATGCTGGCCCGAGCGGATGCAGACCTTGCCCTTCCACTTGGGATCGGCGAGCTCCTCGTAGGTGATCTTGTCCTGCTTCACGCGCTCCTTGGAGGCGTAGACGACGCGTCCGCGCAGGGCGATGCCGAACCAGTGGCCTTCCGGATCGCGGTAGGCGGCAGGAATGACCTTCTCGAGAGCCTCTGACTTCACGGGCTGCGTCACGCCGTAATCCTTGGCGGCGGCGAGACGGCCGATATCGACGGTGATGATCAGGTCGGCCGGGCTGTTCTCGCCCTCGGTGCGGATGCGCTCTTCGAGGCCGTTGGCGATGAAGATCGTGTTGATCTTGACGCCGGTCTCCTTGGTGAACTCGTCGAGGACGGGCTTGATCAGACCCGGCTCGCGGGTGGTGTAGATGTTCAGCACTTCCTCGGCGGAGGCCGAGAGGCCCGTTCCTGCCAGGGTGCCGAAAGCCGCGGCGCCAACGAGCAGCCCACGCGCAAACGAAAAGTTCACCGTCATGAATTCCTCCAGCAATCGTGCCGGGACAAAATCATGTCCCGACGCGCTAACGCCGCAAGAACCATGATCGGGGAGTCAGGTCAACTGAAAATCCAGTAATTTCAATAACTTATAAGAATTCTAAACTAGGTGCGCCTTATATCGATTCTAAGCTGAGGCGGCCTTCTGGACCGTCTCCATCTGCGGCAGGGCGGCGCGAAGGCGGGTGATCTCCTCTTCCATCTTTTCCATGTTCGAGAAGAGGCGCTCGCTGGTAAGCCGCAGGAAGTAGAAGCCGAATTCAGGATTCTGGAAGTAGAGCTGGCGGACTTCGTCGTAGGAGATGCTGAGCACCTCGCCTCCCTCGACGCATTCGAGGGTCTGGGTGCGGGTGTTGCTCGGGGACATGAAGCCCATCTCTCCCACGACCTGGCCCTGCAGGAGCTCGATGTCGATTTCCTTCAGGCGGTAGCGCCCGGAAATCGTGAAGAACATGCAGTTGGCGACATCGCCTTTGGCGAACAGCACTTCCCCGGTCTCCGTCTTGCGGCGGGTCATGAAGGGCTTGAGCCATTCCATGGACAGGTCGCTCTTGGAGGCATGCTTCACGCGCTTGATCAGGCCCAGCATCTGATACAGGCGCACGCTGTTGATCGGGAGCAGGATCAGGTTGGCCACGATACCCGGAATATTGCCGAGGGAGATGGCGACGACCAGGGAGCAGATGTTGGCTCCGATTCCGATGCAGCGCAGCGGAATGATGGTCTTCATGGCGCTGCCAGTGACGGCAAGGACAGTTCCAAGCCAGCCGATTGCCTCAAACCAGGTCATGTATCGTTATCCCGCGTCCATTGTCAGCGTGGCGGCATATAGCATTGGAACTGGAACCGGCGCCAGCTGCGCATTGGCGCAGTATGATGGGCTCTTTGGGAGGGTGTCCACCCTTTAGGAGGGAGCATCGGCCCGTCCGACGCGGCCGATGCCGATCTTCCAAGAAGGTCAGGATCGAGGACTGGAAGCCTGGCGAGGCACGCTCAGGCCTTGCCGCTGGGACGTGGAGCCGGTGCGCGGCGTGGCGGCAGGACGCCTTGGCGTCTCGCCCGAGACGGATGGCGGGGGAGGAACGGGATCGCGCGGCAGGACCCCCACGGGGGCCGTCGAAGCAACGCAGCCGCTCAGGACAAGTCCCGCAAGCACGACAGCCGGAAACGTTACGGTAATACGCATGGTTTTACTCCACATGGATCGCTGCAGAAGCTAGACCATAAGAAGTGGAAGTCGAGTCTTGTCGATGTTCTGGCATTGGATGGGCAGTTGGTAAGATGTGCAAGGTCGACGTCACATTTCTACGGTCCGCGCCGGTGAAGTTATGGCGGAAGGTTTCCCCGGGGGGCGGTAAGAATGCCTGGAGCCTCGGACCCGGAGGGCCGCGGCGGCGAAAACCGGATCCACTTTTCCGCCCGGTGCGCTACAGCATCGGACCCAAAAGTGGACTTGCACTTTTGGGATTGATCCGATGCTTTCTCTCTTGGCTGGCGCATCGTTCAAAGCGGACCCGGAGGGCCACGCCAGTGAAAACCGGGTCCACTTTTCCGCACGATGCGCTAGTTGTTGAAGAGAAACATGAGAGGACTTTATGGAAGAGCGTTTGCTCGTGAAGGTTGGAGGGGCCTTGATCGCCGTCGTCGTGTGCTCTGGCCCAGCCTGGGCCAAGTGCCAAGACGGTCCTCGCCCTGGCGTGGACTGGTCCGGATGCTCAAAGGCCCGCCTCATGCTGACCAATGAGAACCTGACGGGAATCAACCTTCAGCGCTCTCTTCTGACCCTGAGCGATTTCGCGGCCTCGAAAATGGCGGGCGCCAATCTGAGCGAGACGGAGATCAGCCGCACGCGCTTCGAGGGGGCCGACCTGTCGAAGGCGGATTTCACCAAGGCGCTCGGCTGGCGGGCCAATTTCGGGCAGGCCAACCTGACCGGCGCCATCTTCAGTGCGGCGGATATGAACCGCTCGAATTTTGCCCAGGTCAATGCGGCCGGAGCGAATTTCAGCAAGGCCGAGCTGAACCGGTCCGATTTCAGTGGCGCTGATCTCTCGGGCGCGACCATGTCGAAGGCGGAGCTCGCACGGGTTCTTTTCCAGAGCGCGGGACTCACCGATGTCGACTTCAGCTACTCGAACCTCTCCCGAGCCCGATTGGACAGCCTGGATCTGCAGGGCGTGAACCTGACGGGCGCGTACCTTTATCTGACCCAGCTCGATGGAACGAATCTGAGCGGCGTCACGGGGCTCACCCAGGCGCAGCTCGATATAGCCTGCGGCACGGCGCAGACGAAGCTACCCGCCGGCCTTACCCCACCGAAAGCATGGCCCTGCAAGGACGAGGAGGAGTGACCCGGTCGGGCGAATCGTGCGGCCCTCCGGTTTTCGCCTCAACGATGCGCCAGACGATGCTTTAAGCTTTCGTGAAACCAAGCCGCAGCGTGGCCGTTGAATTTGTCGAAGAGGCTTCCAGTTCCATTCCTTCGAAGGAGTGCGTTCGATTTGACCACGCTCAAGGAATTCGAGGATGCCCTGCGCGAGCAGGGAATGCACATGGCGCTCGCCATCCTGGAAAAACTGCGGGAGCGGGATCGCACCAAGCGCACGGTGGCTCCGGCCCGCCGCATCGCCGGACGCAAGATGACGCCGGAACTCGCCCGGCGGATCCTGGAGCTGCACGGAACGACCGAGATGACCCAGCAGGAAATCGCCTTCCAGCTCGGTGTCAATCAGGGCCGTGTCAACGAAGTGATCAAACGCGGCAAGTGGCTCCATGACGATCCGGCCTCGCCGGAGGCAGTTGCCCGGGACAAGGCCAAAGCGCGAATCGCGAGCGACAATGCCGGGAAGCGGCCCGAACGCCGTGCGGCGAAAGGACTCCCATCGTCGCAGAAAAAGAGTTCACGGCCGAGCCGTCAGGCGCAATTGCTTCTGGGGGATCTTTAGCGCATCGTGTGAAGAAGTGGACCCGGTTTTGCGCACGATGCGCTGGCTGGCCGATGCTCCGGGCCCAGAAAAAACCCCGCCCGGAGGGCAGGGTTGAGTGATCTCCTCGCCTTCGGTTGTCAAGCCGAAAACGCGATTATTAGGGCATGCATTCAAAGTAATGTCAAATGACTTTGAAGAGCTTGTTAAGAGACTTATTTCTGCATCTATGGACAATATTCTCTATAGCGAAAGTAGTACTACCTTTGCGCCTCTTGAATACTAATCGAACATGTAGGTGTTGCTCCTTTGCAATAGCTTTCCTAAGCGGAACCGGCGTAAGTTTCTACCGTGAGTCCTCACACTAAGGGGTTACGGTTATGAGAAAGTGCGTACTTAGCCTCCTCGCAGGGGTTGCAAGCGTGACGCTTGCTGCAACCGCTGCCTCTGCCGCCGATCTACCCAGTCAGGCACCGCCTCCGGCTCCGATCATCGCGGCTCCGATCTTCACCTGGACCGGCTTCTACGCCGGTGTGAACGCCGGCTGGGGCTGGCGTGACAATGATCGGCAAACCGTGGTCCTGGGCGGAGCAGTTCCCGGTACTTTGTTCTTCCCGGACAATGGTGACGGCGGATTCACCGGCGGTGGTCAGATCGGTTACAACTACCAGATCGGTTCCTTCGTGATCGGTCTCGAAACCGACATCCAGTGGGCTGATACCGACCAGGATGAGAATGTTGCGTTCATCCCGGCCGGCGCTCCAGGCACCTTCGTGCCCGGCGCGTTCCGCAGCAACCTGTCGGATTGGTTCGGCACCGTGCGTGCCCGCGCGGGTGTCGCGTTCGACCGCGTGCTGATCTACGCCACCGGCGGTCTGGCCTATACCGACGACAATACCGGCTGGGTGGTCGGTGGCGGCGTCGAGTGGGCTCTGCCGGTGAACTGGTTCGGCTCCTCGGCAGTGACCTTCGGTCTCGAAGGCCTGTGGCTCGGCTTCGATGACGACGACGACTTCGGTGGCGGCTTCGTCGGCACCTTCACGCCGGTCGGCGGTGCGCCCGTCGATATCGTGTCTCCCGCCGTCGGCAGCAACGACAACGACTTCTTCGTTGCCCGCGCCAAGCTGAACTTCAAGTTCGGTACCTACTGACCCGTATAGCCAGTAAATGGAAAGGCCCGGGGGCGACCCCGGGCCTTTTTCATGGGCTGACACGGCTGCGCGCCGGGCGCGATGGGATGCCCTTTCTCGGGATCCGATCGCGCGCTTCCGTTCTCATGTCCCGCACAGCCAAGCTTCAGAAAAGAAAATGGCCGCGACCCCGTCCCTTGAAGGATCTGTGGTCGCGGCCCCGGCCCGTGTTTGCCCCCACGGGAAGCTCAGCCCTAGACCCCGAAAACGTGACCTGAATGAGGCGTGGGCTTGGCGATAAAGTTTTTTCGAGAAAGTTTTGGAACCAATTCAGTTCCTCGGTGTTTATAGGCATCTCCGGTCTTTTTTGCCCCTACGGCCGGACACCTTAAAGAGCACCTGAACGGTGCTCTTTCTTTTTGAGCATCCTCAGTTTTTCCATTCGAATCATACGTAAACTCAAGCTTATGAATCGTGAGTCGTGCGTTCAAGACGTCTCGGCTCCGCTCGTCTTGCATTCGTGCAAGTCCTGATTGCCGGTGTGAAAAGAGCCGCTCAACCATATGTCCGCTCGTCCGCGATTACCTTGCCGTCGTTCGGAAGGCTCCCGGGCGTCGCGAAGGTCACCGTCCCTTTGAGTTTCGCGATGGAGTGAAGCGATGCGGAAACCGCCGAAGAGAGGCCGGCGCTCGGCTCGTCCGTTTCGGCCAGGAGCGTCATGATATCCGTTTCGCCCTCGCGCGTCACGACGAGGCGCAGGCGGCCGAGCTCGGGATGGCGCCGGCCGATCTCTGCGACCTGCTCCGGCCGCACGAACATGCCTTTGACCTTCGTGGCCTGATCGGCGCGGCCCATCCAGCCCTTGATGCGCATGTTGGTGCGTCCGCAGGGACTGATGCCGGGCATCGCGGCCGTGAGGTCCCCGAGAGCGAGGCGGATGAAGGGGCGGTGCGGATCGAGCGTCGTCACGACGATTTCGCCGACATCGCCTTCGGGCACCGGATCGCCCGTGCCGGGGCGCACGATCTCGACGATGATGTCCTCATTGACGACAAGCCCTTCGCGGGCGGAGGTCTCGTGGGCCACGAAGCCGAGATCGGCCGTAGCATAGGCCTGATAGGCCTCGATGCCCCTTGCGGAGAACTCCTCCTGCAACGACTTCGGGAAGGCTGCGCCGGAAACGAGCGCGCGCCCGATGGACGAGACGTCGCGCCCCGACGATGCCGCGCCGTCGAGCAGAACCTTGAGGAAATCCGGCGTGCCGCAATAGGCCACAGGACGATAAGCCTCGATCAGCTCGAATTGCTGTTCCGTGTTGCCGGGGCCTGCCGGGATGACGGCGCAGCCGAGCGCGCGGGCTCCGGAATCCATGATGAAGCCGCCGGGCGTCAGGTGATAGCTGAACGTATTGAGAACCACATTGCCGCGCCTGAAGCCGGCGGCGAAGAGGCCGCGCGCCGCGCGCCATGGATCGGCGGTGGCCGTTTCCGGTTCGAAGATCGGGCCGGGCGACGTGAAGAGGCGTCCGAACGATCCCGGCTCATCGGCCACGAAGCCTCCGAAGGGGCGGGATGCCTTCTGAAGGGCCGGCAATTCGGCCTTGCGGAGCACGGGCAGCGCGGCGAGCGCTTCGCGGCTCCTGACGCCGTCGAGATCGATGCCCCTGAAGCGCTCCGCATAAGCCGGGGCCTTGGTGGCCTGCTTCAGGATATCCGGCAGGCGCGCGAACAGCGAGGCCTCGCGCTCGGCGGGATCCCGGGTTTCGAGCGCGTCGTAATGATCTGCCAAGAGCCTTCCCTCCGTATCGTCCGACTATGTGCCGGCTATCCTATGCTTCTTCTTTCAGCTGGCGCATCGTTCCCCACGAAAAGCCCCATCCACCGTTTCGCACGACACACCCGCGGTCCCGGCCATCAGCTGTGGACCATGTACCCGTCCGAGATCGCGGCCTGCAACGGATCGGGACCGAACTGGTTCGGTCCGGCAGTGCCGCGCTGGCAGAAGAACACGATGAGCACGATGGCTCCGATCACGGGAATGAAGCCGAGCAACAGCCACCAACCTGACCTGTTCGTATCGTGCAGGCGCCGCACGCCCGCGGCGATGCTCGGCACGATCAGGGCCAATGTGGCAATCAGGTAAAGAGCCGAAAGATCGCCGAAGAGCGCAGAGTCGAGAATGCTCGCGACCGTGTCGACGATCACCAGGAACAGGAAGAAGTACCAGTACTCGGAGCGCCGCGCGCGTCCCGAGAAGTCCGCGTACTTGTTCAGGCATGTTTTGACGGCTTTTAAAAAATTCATCGAAGCGCCCCGAAACGGCGTGGGTCCATTATCGCCCACGAATCCCAAGCGTAGGAAGTGCTAGCGCATCGTGCGAAAAAAGTGGATCCGGTTTTCGCACTCAACGATGCGCCAGGATGTTGCGTCAAGCGCGGTCACGCCAGCCAGCGCTTGCGGCGCTTGTAGCTCTTCACCGCGCGGAAGGATTTGCGGTCTCCTTCCGAAACCCCGAGATAGAACTCCTTCACGTCCTCGTTCTCGCGCAGCATCTGCGCGGGCCCGTCCATGACGACGCGCCCCGTCTCGAGGATGTATCCGTAGGTGGCGTACTTCAGCGCCATGTTGGTGTTCTGCTCGGCGAGCAGGAAGGAGACGCCCTCGGTCGCGTTGAGCTTGCGCACGATCTCGAAGATTTCCTCCACGATCTGCGGCGCGAGGCCCATGGAAGGCTCGTCGAGCAGGATCATGGAGGGGCGGGACATCATCGCCCGGCCGATGGCGCACATCTGCTGCTCGCCCCCGGAGGTATAGCCCGCCATGGAGGAGCGCCGCTGCTTGAGGCGAGGGAAGTACTCGTAGATCGCCTCGAGATCGCGCCGGATGGCGGCGCTCCCGTCCTTGCGCGTGAACGCGCCGGTGAGCAGGTTCTCCTCGATGGTGAGATGGCCGAAGCAGTGGCGGCCTTCCAGAACCTGGATGCAGCCGCGCCGCACCAGCTCGTTGGGCGACAGGCGATCAACACGCTCGCCGTTGAACTCGATGGTGCCCTTCGTCACCTCGCCACGTTCCGCACGCAGCAGGTTGGAGATGGCCTTCAGCGTCGTCGTCTTGCCGGCTCCGTTCGCGCCGAGCAAGGCCACGATGCCGCCCTTGGGCACGTTGAGCGAGACGCCCTTGAGCACGAGGATCACGTGATCGTAGACGACCTCGATGTTGTTGACGTTGAGGACGGTTGGGGCCGTGGCTGGCTGTAGAGCTGAAGCGATCATTTCAATCTCCAAGCCCTCTCCCCTATGCGGGAGAGGGTGCCCTGCGAAGCAGGGTGGGAGAGGGGCAGTGCTCAATCGGACAGCCCCTCTCCCGGCTCATTTCATTCGCCACCCTCTCCCGCATAGGGGAGAGGGTAGAGCCTCTGAACTAGCTCGCCTTGTCGCAGGCTTCCGTGCGCTTGGGCCAGCCGGCGTTCTTCTCGGCATAATCCTTGGCAGCCGCATCGAGCTGGCTTTTCACCCGGTCGGTCATAGGCTCGATGGGATCCGAGATCTTCACCCATTTCGTGCCGTCCCATTCCTGCATGAAGGCCGGGCGATGGCCATTATGATCATTGCAGGAGAGGACCAGCTGATCGGTGAAGCCCTCGAGCCCGAGTTCCTTCAGACGGGCTGGATCGAGCTTGATGTTCTCCATCCCGCGGCGCACGTCCTCACCGGTCACGGCCTTCTTGCCGGTAAGCTTCTGGGCCTGGGCGATGCCCTCGGCGATCAGCAGCGAGTTGTAGACGCCGCGGTTGTAGAGCAGTTCGCCGACCTTGTCCTTCGGTGCTTTCGAGAGGCCCTTGTCGACCACATGCTTCTGGATGTCCTGAATGGCGGGGAAGTTCGTTCCCACCGCGTGCCAGTTGAGCATCTTGAAGCCCTTGGCGCCGGCGCCGCCGGAGCGGGCGTCATCCTCGCCCGGCCACCAGACGGAGTAGAACTTGTCCATCGGGTAGCCCGAGCGCACCGCCTCCTTCACGGCGGCGCCGTTCATGGAACCCCAGCCCCACATGATCATGTAGTCGGGACGGTCGCGGCGGGCGCTGAGCCATTGCGAGGACTGGTTCTGCATGTCCTGCGCGGCGACGGGATAGAGCGCGACCTCGAAGCCCAGCTCCTTCGACAGTTCCTGCAGCAGCGGGATCGGTTCCTTGCCGTAGCTCGCATCGAGATGCAGGAAGCCAATCTTCTTGCCTTTCAGCTTGTCGAGGCCGCCTTCCTTCTGGCCGATATACTTGATGATCATCGACATGCCGTCCCAATAGGTGTCCGGCGGGTTGAAAACCCAGGGGAAGATGTCGCCGCGGGCCGAGGCCGAGAGACCGTAGGCCATGGACAGGATCGGGATCTTGTCGACCGAGGCGCGCGGGATCAGCGGCAGGGTGATGCCCGTCGACCAGGGATTGACGATGACGGGATTCTTGCCCTTCACGGCTTCGTAGCACTCGACGCCCTTCTTGGTGTCGTAGCCGGTCTCGCATTCCTCGAGCACGAGCTTCACGCCACCGATGCCGCCGTCGCGCTCGTTGAGCATGCGCAGGTAATCGTGCATGCCGTCGGCGATGGGCGTGCCGGATCCGGCGAAGGGGCCAGTCCGGTAGGTGAAGAGGGGAACATAGACCGAGTCCTGCGCGAAGGCAGGCAGGGCCATGCCGGCGAGCATCGTTGCGGCAGCTAATCCTAGGCTAAATTTGCGAAACGACATGGTTGCGTTTCCTCCCTTTGTATCGGCCGAGGAGCCGAATTCTTGTTTCGTTTTCCGTCTCCTTGTCGGCCCGCCGTCAGTAGGGGAACGGCCAGACCAGGAGCTTCTGTTTGCCGATCTGCCAGAGCCGCGCGAGGCCGTGCGGTTCGACGATCAGGAAGAAGATGATGAGCGCGCCGACGATCATGAAGCGCAGGTGCTCGATGACGTCCGCGCCCACCGACATGCCGAAGGGCTCGAGGATCGCGGGCAGCACGATGCCGAGCACGATGGGCAGGATGAAGATGAGCGCCGCGCCGAAGAACGACCCGATCAGGCTGCCGAGCCCTCCGATGATCACCATGAACAGGATGAAGAAGGACTGGTTGATGTTGAACACGTCGTATTCCGCGCCGCCGTACCAGAGGAAGACGAGAAGGGCACCGGCGACGCCGCAGTAATAGGACGAGACGGCGAAGGCGAGGAGCTTCGTCTGGAGCGGCCGAATCCCCATGAGCTCGGCCGCGAGGTCCATGTCGCGGATCGCGATCCACATGCGTCCGATGCGGCCATGAACGAGGTTGGAGGCGAGCCAGGTGAGCACGATCACGATCGTCAGAACCACGAGATAGCGGGTCTGCGGGGTGGCGGTGGCGCCGATGATGGGAATGCCGAACAGGGTGCGAAGAGGCGCATCCAGCGCACCCGAGACGTTGTAGTTCACCAGCCACGGGATGCGGATGAAGCACCATTGCAGGAAGAACTGGGCGGCCAGTGTCGCCACCGCGAGATAGAAGCCCTTGATGCGTAAGGAAGGCAGGCCGAACAGGGCCCCGATGGCCGCGGAGAAGAAGCCCGACACGAAGATCCAGACGATCACGTTCACGCCCGGAAAGGCCGTCATCAGCTTGTAGCAGGCATAGGCGCCCACGCCCATGAAGGCGCCGGTTCCGAGCGAGAGAAGGCCCGTATAGCCGGTGAGGATGTTGAGCCCGATGGCCGCGAGCGAGAAGACCAGGAACGGAATCATCACCGCCTGGAGCAGGAAGCTGTTGCCGAGGAAGGCGAGCGCATAGGCGGCCAGGATGATGACGGCCAGCCCGATCCGGTCTTCTCGCAGGGGGAAGATCGCGCTGTCGGCGACATAGTTGGTCTTGAACTGGCCGGCCTCGCGGTAGAGCACTGCGCTGTCTCCCTAAATCCGTTCGATGATCTTCTCGCCGAACAGGCCTTGCGGCCTGTAGAGCAGGAAGAGCAGGGCGATGACGTAGGCGAGCCACGTCTCCACGCCTCCTCCGACGAGCGGCCCCCAGTAGAACTCGCCGAGCTTCTCCCCGACCCCGATGATGAGGCCGCCGATGATGGCGCCGGGAATCGACGTGAAGCCGCCGAGGATGAGGACCGGCAGCGCCTTGAGCGCGATGATCTGGAGCGAGAACGAGACGCCCGAGCGCGCCCCCCACATGATGCCCGCGACCAGCGCCACGATGCCGGCGGCGAACCACACGATGACCCAGATCTGGTTGAGCGAGATGCCGACGGAGAGCGCCGCCTTGTGGCTGTCGGCCACCGCGCGCAGCGCCCGGCCGATGCGGGTCTTGGAGAAGAACACGGCGAGCAGGCCGATCATGATCGAGGCGATCACGGCGGCGGCGATGTCGAGATGCTGGAAGCGCACCATCCCGCCCAGCATGTCCACCTCGGTCGTGCCCTGCGGCAGGAAGAGCTGCTCCGTGATCATCTCACGCGGGTTCCCGCCGAAGATGAGCTCGCCGAAGCCGATGAGAAAGTAGGTGAGCCCGAAGGTCGCCATGAAGAGGATGATGTCGGGCTGGTTGACGAGCGGGCGCAGGACCACCCGCTCCACCACCATGGCGAGCACGAGCATGGCGAGGACCGCCAGGATCAGCGCCAGGAAGGCCGGCACGCCCTTCTCGTAGAGGCCCACCAGGATCAGGGCCGCGAACACGACCATGATCCCCTGCGCGAAGTTGAACACGCCGGAGGCCTTGAAGATGAGCACGAAGCCGAGCGCGATCAGGGCGTAGAGAACGCCAGAGACGAGGCCCTCCCAGAGGGTCTGGATCAGCAGGTCGGGCGCATCGCCCATGAAGACGAAGGGTTCGATGAAGACCTTGTAGAGCATGTCCATCGCAAAGCCCTTCAATGCGCCACGCCGAGATAGGCATCGATCACGCGCTGGTCGCCCTTGACCTCGGCCGGCGTGCCGTCCGCGATCTTGCGGCCGTATTCCAGCACCACGACCCGGTCCGAGAGGTCCATCACCACGCCCATGTCGTGCTCGATGAGGGCGATGGTGGTGCCGTATTGCTGGTTCACCTCCAGGATGAAGCGGGACATGTCCTCCTTCTCCTCGAGGTTCATGCCCGCCATCGGCTCGTCGAGCAGCAGCAGCTCCGGCTCCATGGCGAGCGCACGCCCGAGTTCCACCCGCTTCTGCAGGCCGTAGGGCAGGCGCCCCACGGGAGTCTTTCGGATATGCTGGATCTCGAGGAAGTCGATGATCTCCTCGACGAAGCGGCGGTGCTCGACCTCCTCCTTCATGGCAGGCCCGTGGCGGAAGAGCTGCCAGAAGAAGTTCGAATGCATCCTGATCGACCGGCCGGCCATGATGTTGTCGAGGGTCGACATGCTCTTGAAGAGAGCCACGTTCTGGAAGGTGCGGGCGATGCCGCCACGGGCGGCCTCATAGGGACGCATCTTGGGGCGCCTGACGCCCTTGAAGGTGATCCGGCCCTCGGTCGGGTAGTAGAAGCCGTTGATGCAGTTGAGCATCGAGGTCTTGCCCGCGCCGTTCGGCCCGATGATGGCGCGGATCTCGCTCTTGCGGATGTCGAAGGACACGTCGGTGAGCGCCTTAACGCCGCCGAAGCCCAGCGACACGTTCTCGACCGCGAGCAGAACGTCGCCCTTGGCGAGCACGGGATTGTCGGGCGCTCTCATTCCGCCGCCTCCAGAATGCCCGCCTCTTTCGACGGATAGGGCGTCATGTCCCTGATCTTGACCCTGGCGGAGATCACGCCCTTGCGCCCATCCTCGAAGGTGACCTCCGTCGAGATGTCGGCCTCGGACGAACCGTCGTAAAGGGCATCGATGAGCGGAGCGTAACGCTCGGCGATGAAGCCGCGGCGCACCTTTTGGGTGCGGGTGAGTTCGCCGTCATCCGCGTCGAGCTCCTTGTGCAGGATCAGGAAGCGCTTGATCTGGGCGCCGCCCATGCGCGGCTCGCCGGCGAGCGACCGGTTCACCTCGTCCACGTGCTTTTCGATCATGTCATAGACGAGCGGATGGCTCGCGAGTTCCTGATAGGAGGCATAGGTGACGCCGTTCCGCTCGGCCCAGTTGCTCACGGCCACGAGGTCGATGTTGATGAAGGCGGCGACATGGTCGCGCCCGTCGCCGAAGCAGACCGCTTCCTTGATGTTGGGATAGAATTTCAGCTTGTTCTCGACGTATTTCGGCGGGAAGAGCGCGCCGTCGCGCAGTTTTCCGACATCCTTCGCCCGGTCGATGATCTTCAAGTGGCCGTTCTGGTCGAAGAAGCCGGCATCGCCCGAGTGGACGAACCCGTCCGGCGTCTTGGTCTCCGCGGTCTTCTCGTCGTCCTTGTAGTAGCCCACGAACACGCCGGGCGAGCGGTAGAGAACCTCACCGTTGTCGGCGATGCGGATCTCTACCTGCGGGGCAGGGCGGCCCACCGTGTCGGCGCGGATCTCGCCGTTGGGCTGCATGGTGATGTAGACGGATGCCTCCGTCTGTCCGTAGAGCTGCTTCAGGTTCACCCCGATGGAGCGATAGAAGCGGAAGATTTCCGGCCCGATGGCCTCGCCCGCCGTGTAGCCGACCTTCACGCGGGTCATGCCGAAGCGGTTGCGAAGTGGCGCGTAGACGAGCACGTTGCCGATGTTCCAGAGCAGGCGGTCCCAGGCGCCCACGCCCGGCTCCCTGTTCAGGATCCTCTCGCCCACCTTGGCAGCGTGGTCGATGAAGAAGTGGAACATGCGGCGCTTCAGCGCACCGGCATCCTCGATGCGGACCATGGTCAGCGTCAGCATGCTCTCGAAGACGCGCGGCGGCGCGAACACGTAAGTGGCGCCGATCTCGCGCCGGTCTTCCGCGACGGTCTCGGGGCTTTCGGGACAATTGACGCACAGCCCCGACAGGATCGCCTGCGCATAGGAGAAGATGTGGTCGCCGACCCAGGCGATGGGAAGGTAGGCGATGATCTCGTCCGTCTCGTCGAGCTTGTCGAAGTCGCAGCCGATCTCGGCGGCCGCGATCACCGCATCGGAGGTGAGCATCACGCCCTTCGGCCGCCCGGTAGTGCCGGAGGTGTAGAGAATGATGGCGAGGTCGCTGCCCTTGCCTTCCTGCAGGGCGAGGTCGATGGCGGCAGCCTCCTGCTCGTTGGCGAGCCGCGCCCGGCCTTCCTCCACGACGGACTCGATCGAATGAAGCCGACTGTGGTCGTAGTCCCGCAGGCCCTTCTGCTCGTCGTAAAGCACATGCCCGAGCTGCGGCAGCTGGTCGGAGACGGAGAGGATCTTGTCGACCTGCTCCTGGTTCTGCACGGCCGCGTGGGTCACCTCGGCATGGGCGAGGACATAGGCCATCTCATCGGCGACGGAATCCGCATAGACCGGGATCGGGATCGCGCCGAGCCATTGGGCCGCGCAGATGGTCCAGTAGAGATAGGGGCGGTTGTAGCCGATGATGGCGATCTTGCCGCCACGCTTCAGGCCGAGGGATTGCAGGCCGCAGGCATAGGCCCGGACGATGTCGTGGACCTCGCTCCAGGTCCAGGATTGCCAGATCCCGAGATCCTTGTGCCGAAACGCGGTGCGGTTCGGGCGCAGACGCGCATTACGCGCCAGCAGTTTCGGGAATGTATCCGCGCGCGCATCCGCAGCCGTCGTCAACGACGTCAACCTCCCTGGCAGCCGCGCGCCTTGAAAACGCGTGGTATGGCTTCGCTTCCTCTGGTGCATGGGGATAGCTCCCCATGCGTCCGCCGGTTGATGCCGGCGTGCCCGTTCGGGCTTTGTTGGGGGGTATTCTGTCGTGCCCGCCAGGGGACGGCAAGGTGCCTGCCACCGCTACCATGGGCTAATACGGATCCGGCATCGGCGGCGACCGGAAAAGCCTGTCCGGAATCGAGGCGCGGAGGTTTACGGTATGGCCGTGAGGGCTGCCGGTTCGATCTCGTCGGCTTTGACGAGATGTTCGATGCCGACCGTATTCTTGACCCGGTAGACGGGAGCCTCGTCTTCGTCCGACAGAAGGCAGACGATGCAGTAGGTGCGGTGATCCGCGTAGCCCGAGGACAGCCTGGTGATGCGGACGAGCTGTCCGATGTGGAATGTCTCTTTCATCAGCGCCTCCAACACCCTGGGATGCGATGAACCGGAGCTTGGCGGATCGGGGGCGATCGGTATGGTTGCCCAGCCGGCCATCAGGTCTGGATGTTTCCTTACCCTTCCAGTCTTCGAACCGGATCAAGAATCAGGGCTGGGGCGAAAGGATGGCATTCGGCCGTGTCGTCCCGGTCCTGCGGCGTGATGCCGTCCCTCGATCCGCGAGGAATCCCAGCGGATCGCGAGCAGGTTGCGGGCGCATTAACATGGGATAGCGGCTGGGCTGCGCTTGCCGGGATGAACGCGGATCAGGAGACGGGATGGATCCTCATCCCCGAGCGATGGCGTGGAAAAAGCTCCCCGTCACCAATCCCCTGCGATGCCCGGCAATGCCCAGGTCGTTGCCTTCCCCATCCATGATCGTCGCGAAGGCAGCCTCCCGCGACGGGTCGCTCTGCGTGACGGAGGCGTAGTGGAACTCGTGGCCGACGAGGCGCTGTCCGACCGGCCCCATGATCCCCCCTTCCAGCAGATGCGCCACCCGGTAGCCGAGATGCATCTTGCGCTTGGCATAGCTTGTCTCGACCGGCAGGAGCCCGGCCATGGGGTGCTTCTGGCCGGCGCCATCCTCGAGGGAGCGGCCCAGCACCATGTAGCCGCCGCACTCGCCGTGGACAGGCCTGCCCTCGGCAAACCGGCGCAGTCCATCGATAAAGCGCTCCGCTCCGGCGATGCGCCCGGCATGGAGCTCGGGATATCCCCCCGGCAGCCAGCAGACGTCGCAATCCGCCGGCGGGGGCTCGTCGGCGAGGGGAGAGAAGGTCACGATCTCGGCTCCCGCCGCACGCCAGCCCGAAAGAACATGCGGATAGACGAAGGAGAAGGCCTGGTCCGAGGCGAGGGCGATGCGCTGACCCGGCGGGGGCAGCGGCGGTGCATCGCCGGAGGAACGAATCCGCGTCGGGTGGGCGAGGGCGATGAGCCGGTCGATGTCGATCGCGCCTTCCACCGCATCGGCAAGATGTTCGAGGCGCCGGTCGAGCTCGTCGGTCTCCCGGGCCTGGACGAGACCGAGATGACGCTCGGGCAGTGTCAGTTCGGGGTTGCGCATCACGGCTCCGAGAACCGGCAGCCCGACCCGCGCGATGCCGTCCTCGACCAGCCTGCGGTGCCGTTCGCTCGCGACCTTGTTCAGCACTACGCCGGCCACCTCGATCCGCGGGTCGAAGCGGGCGCAGCCGAGCGCGACGGCGGCCGCCGATTGCGCATGGCCCGACACGTCGAGGACGAGGATCACCGGCCAGCCGAACAGGGCCGCGATGTCGGCGCTGGCGCCGGTGCGGCCGACCTCCTGGCGAATGCCGTCGAAGAGGCCCATCGAGCCTTCCGCAATCACAAGATCGGCATCGCGGGCGGCTTCGGATGCAAGCGCCTCCAGAAGCGGCGTGCCCATGGCGAAGCTGTCGAGGTTGAAGCTCGGCGCCCCGGTCGCGGCGGCGTGGAAGGCGGGATCGATGTAATCCGGCCCGCATTTCAGGCCGCGCACGCGCAAGCCCCGGCGGGCGAGCGCCCGCTGGAGCCCGAGCACGACGGTCGTCTTGCCGGAGCCGGAGCGCGGTGCGGCGATGAGAAGTCCGGACCCCAGGCTCACTGGGCGGCCTCGCTGCCGAACTCGAGCAGATGATTGGCGATGGCCGAGCGGAAGGCGGCGATCGCCCCGATGGCGACGATGGCAGGCGAGCGGATGAGGCCGTCCTCCGCGAGCCTGGGCAGGGTTTCGAGGGTTCCCTCCACGACGCTTTCCTTGGCGGTCGTTGCCCCATGCACGGCCAGCGCCGGCGTGTCGCCCGCGAGCCCGCCGTCAAGAAGACCCTGCACGATGGAGGGCAGGTTCGACACCGCCATGTAGAGCACGATGGGGGCGCCGGTGCGGGCGAGCGACGCCCACTCGATCTCCGAGTCCGGCGCCGCATGGCCGGTGGCGAGGATGACCGCATGGTTGGTCTTGCGCATGGTTGCCGGAACGCCATGGATCGCGAGCGAGGCAAGGCCGCTCGACACGCCGGGGATGATGCGGAACGGAATGCCGGCATCCGAAAGCGCCAGCGCTTCCTCGCCGCCGCGGCCGAAGATGAAGGGATCGCCGCCCTTGAGCCGGAGCACCCGCTTGCCCTCGCGGGCGAGCTGGACCAGCCGCTCGCAGATGTCCCGTTGAACGGCGGAGGGCTTGCCCCCGCGCTTGCCGGCGAATTCGAGGACGGCTCCCTCACGGGCGAAGGAGAGGACGGCCGGATCCACGAGGGCGTCGTAGACGATGACATCCGCCGTCGCGAGGGCGTTCAGGGCATGGATCGTGAGCAGGCCGGGATCGCCCGGACCGGCGCCGACGAGCCAGACCGTGCCGGGGGCAAAGGGCGGCGAGAGGCGGGACAGGGAGGTCATGCGGGCCTCCGGGCAGGGCGGGCTGCTGCGGTCGGGCTGTTGGAATTCATGGCGACGATGTAAGAGGGCATATGGACGAGAGTAAACCCGCTGGAACGTTGCGCCGTGGCTGGACCACGGGCGCCTGCGCGACGGCGGCGGCCAAGGCGGCCTATCTGGGCTGGCGGACAGGGGAGTTTCCCGAGCCGGTGGAGATCGCGCTTCCGGGCGGGGCGCGGCCGGCCTTCACCCTTGCCATGAGCGACCTTTGCGAAGGCGGCGCGCGCGCCGGCATCGTCAAGGACGCGGGCGACGATCCGGACGTGACGCATGGCGCCCTGGTGATCGCGACCGTGCGCGCCGGGCCGCCGGGCTCGGGCGTCACCTTCCGCGCGGGCGAGGGCGTCGGCACAGTCACCCGTGCCGGCCTGCCGCTGCCGCCGGGCGAGCCCGCCATCAATCCCGTCCCGCGCCAGATGATCCGCGACAACCTGGAGGAGGCGGCCCGCAGCATCGGCGGTCCTGAGGATATCGAGGTCGAGATCGCGATTCCGGGGGGCGAGGCGATTGCGCAGAAGACCCTCAATCCGCGCCTCGGCATCCTGGGCGGATTGTCGGTCCTCGGCACGACGGGCGTGGTCGTTCCCTATTCCTGCGCGGCCTGGATCCACAGCATCTACCGGGGCATCGACGTGGCCCGCGCCGGCGGTCTCGACCATGTGGCGGGAGCGACCGGCTCCACCTCCGAGAAGGCCGTCCAGGTCCTGCACGATCTGCCCGACCATGCCCTCATCGACATGGGCGATTTTGCCGGCGGCATGCTGAAATACCTGCGCCGCAACCCGGTCCCGCGGGTCACGATCGCGGGCGGCTTCGCCAAGATGACGAAGCTCGGACAGGGGTTGCTCGATCTCCATTCGCGCTCCGGCGCGGTCGATCTCGCCTGGCTGGCGGAGCGCCTTGCCGAAGCGGGCGCGGAGCCCGACACCGTGAAGGCTGCGCGCAGCGCCAATACGGCGCTCGAAGTGCTGGAGACCGCAAAAGGCCTCGATCTTCCGCTGGGCGACGTGGTGGCGCAACATGCCTGGCGCACGGCCGCCAAGGCCCTGCGCGGAGCCGAGATCGCTCTCGAGATCGCGGTGTTCGACCGCAAAGGGCAGCTCGTCGGCCGCGTGCCGCTCCATCCGGTCGCCTGAGCCCGCAAGTCTCATTGGCTGTCACCGCGGGCGCTGGGACGGAAACGCCGGTCGTAATCCGTCGAGTAGAGTGCGCTGTCGCGGAAGTCCTTTGCCGCAAGCGTCCATCCGACCAGGATCAGTGCCGTGCGTTCCAGCTTCTCGGCCCGGACCATGGCGGCAATCGTTCCCAAGGTGCCCTTGATCACCCGTTCATCGGGCCACGACGCACGCCAGACCACTGCCGCGGGACAATCGGCCCCGTAGGACGGCAGCAGATCCTCGACCACCTGCTCGATCACGTGGATCGACAGGTGAATGGCGAGCGTCGCCTTCGTCTGGGCGAAGGTGGCAAGCCGCTCCGTCTCGGGCATGGCGGAGGCACGGCCCGAGGTGCGGGTGAGGATCACCGATTGCCCGACCTCCGGCACCGTCAGCTCGCGGCCCAGGGCGGCGGCCGCCGCCGCGAAGGCGGGAACGCCGGGCGTGATCGTGTAGGGAATGCCGAGAGCGTCGAGGTGCCGCAGCTGCTCGCCCATGGCGCTCCAGATCGAGAGGTCGCCGGAATGGAGCCGCGCCACGTCCTCGTTCCTCTCATGAGCCTTTACGTACTCGGCCGTGATGGCATCGAGGTCGAGGGGAGCGGTGTCGACGAGCCGCGCACCGGGCGGGCACCAGGAGAGGATCTCCGGCGGCACGATGGACCCCGCATAGAGGCAGACGGGACAGCGTTCGACCAGCGAGCGACCGCGCACGGTGATGAGATCGGCGGCGCCGGGCCCCGCTCCGATGAAGTGAACGGTCATGGGGCAATCTCCAGGAGCGCGAGGGCGCAGGTCGCGGAAGGTGACGCGATGCGTTCGAGGATGAGTTCGGCCTGAGGCCCGGCGGCTGCGAGCGCCGCCGCTTCCGCAACCGATCCGACCCCATGCGCCGCGAGGGAACGGGCCGAGTGCGTGCGGACTCGCGGTGCCGCGGCCGACAGGGCATGCTCCTCGACGGCTATCGCGTCAACCGAAAGTCGGCGGGCGGCTTCGACAAAAGCAGGAAGCGCCGCGAGAGAGGCTATCGTCGCGAGCTTTCGCAACGCACCGCGCGTGAGCGCAGCACGTTCGAGAGCCTCCTCCACGAGAGCCACGATCTCATCGGCGGGAACGCTTCGCCTGAATCCGACACCCGCCACGATCATGGCTTCGTCACCACCCATTGCGTGACCGGCATGGCGGCGCGCCAGCCGTGCATGCCGCCGACGGGTTCGAGGCGCGAGACCGCGAGGCGCCGGAGCATGCCGCCATGCTCCGCGTAAAGCGCGCCGAGCAGGGTTTCGGTTTCCAGCGTGACGGCATTGACGACGAGACGCCCGCCGGATTTCAGCGCAGCCCAGGCAGCATTGAACACGCCGGGTTCCGACGCTCCACCGCCGATGAAGACGGCATCCGGCGCGGGAAGGCCGGCCAATGCTTCCGGCGCGCGCCCGATGCGGATGTCGAGCGCGGTCGCGCCGAGGTCGAGCGCATTGCGGCGTGCGCGCTCGGCGCGGTCGGGACGCTCCTCGATCCCGATGCAGCGGTTGCGCGGATGGCGCAGGCACCATTCGATTCCGATGGAGCCCGCGCCCAGGCCGATGTCCCACAACACTTCGCCGGCCCGGGGTGCGAGGGCCGCGAGGGTCAGGGCGCGGATCTCCGCCTTCGTGAGCTGGCCGTCGTTCTCGAAAAACGCATCGGGCAGGCCCGGCGCGAGGGTGACGATGCGCGCATCCTTCGCTGCCACGACCTCGATGGCGACCGTGTTGAGCGCGTCGATCCCGGTGACGGCGAAGTCGGCAGCGACGGCGTGGCGGATGCGCTCGCGCGGGCCGCCCATGGCCTCGCACACGGTGATCGTCGAAGCATCGAAGCCGCGTGCCTTCAGGAGGTCGGCGAGCCTGCCCGGCGTCGATCCGTCCCATGACAGGGCGAGGATGCGGGCGCCCGGTTGAAGATAGGGAACGATCCGCTCCAGCGCGCGGCCGTGCAGGCTCACGCAGTCGCAATCCGAGAGCGACCAGCCGAGGCGCGAAGCCGCAAGGCTGAAGGCGGATGCCTGCGGAAAGCAGGTCATTTCCTCAGCCGGGACGCGGCGTGCCAGTTCCGCCCCGATGCCGTAATGGAACGGGTCTCCGGTCGCGAGGACGCAGGTCGGCCGGCCCCGGCGGGCGAGGATCAGCGAGTAGCCATCCGCAAAGGGGCTCGGCCACGTCAGTGTCTCTGCGGCAAGAGGGGCGGCAAGGGCGAGATGGCGGGCGCCGCCGATGACGAACTCGGCCCGGTCGAGCGCGGCCTGAGCCGCCGGGGAGAGGCCCGCGCGCCCATCCTCGCCGATGCCGATGACGGTGAGCCAGGGATGGTTCGCCGCCATGCTCGACTCCCGCTCAGAATTCGAGGAAAAGGAGTTCATGCGCATCCTCATTCTGGGCGGCACCACGGAGGCCTCCGCGCTCGCGGCGCGGCTTGCGGGCCGGTCCGATGTCAGCCCGCTCCTGTCCATGGCCGGCCGCACCAGCGATCCGCGACCCCTGCCGATCCCGACCCGCATCGGCGGCTTCGGCGGCGTGGCGGGGCTCGTCCGCTTCCTGGAAGCGGAGGGGATCGAGGCCGTGATCGACGCGACCCATCCCTTCGCGGCCGTGATGTCCCGCAACGCCGCGGAGGCCTGTGCGCAGGTTCGCGTGCCGCTGCTCGCCCTGCGCCGCCCCACATGGGCCGCGCGGGAGGGTGATCGCTGGATCGAGGTCCCATCGATGGAAGCCGCCGTCGAGGCGCTCGGGACGGAGCCGCGCCGCGTCTTCCTCACCGTAGGCCGCCTCGAACTTGCGCCGTTCGCGGCCGCGCCGCAGCACACCTATCTCGTGCGCACCATCGAACCCATCGGCGATGCGCTGCCGGTCCCGAACGTCGTCGCCATCCAGGATCGCGCGCCCTTCGACGAGACGGCCGAGCGTATGCTGATGGAACGTGAGCACGTCGACGTGGTGGTGACGAAGAATTCCGGCGGCGCGGCGACCTATCCGAAGATCGCGGCGGCGCGGTCTCTTAGGCTTCCGGTGATCGTCGTGACGCGACCGGAGAAGCCTGCCGGCATCGAAGAGGTCGCCAGTGCCGATGCGGCGCTCGCTTGGCTGGAGAAACGTCACGGACGCACCCCGTAGAAGCGCGGCGTGTAGACGTACGGTTCTTCGCCCTCGGGACGTTCGATCAGCCGTGTGGTGGAAGCCCCGATGATCACGATGGTGGACATGTCGGCCATGGAGGAATCCACTTCGGAAAGCGGCAGGATCCTGATCCGCTCGTCGGGACGCCCCACGGCGCGGGCGAGGATGATGGGCGTGTCGGGGCCGCGTATCCCGGCAACGATCTTGAACGCCTCGCCGAGCTGCCAGGACCGGGCGGACGAGATCGGGTTGTAGAGCGCCACGACGAAATCGGCCGCGATGGCGGCTCTCAGGCGTGCTGCGACAACCTCCCAGGGCTTCAAGTTGTCCGAGAGGGACATGGCGCAGAAATCGCCGCCGAGCGGCGCGCCGACGCGGGCCGCCGCGGCGAGCATCGCGGTGATGCCGGGCTCCACGCGGATGTCGAGGCTGCGCCACGATGCATCGCCATTCTCCACCGCCTCGAACACCGCCGCCGCCATGGCGAACACGCCGGGATCTCCGCCGGAGACTACGGCGACGCGGGCGCCCTTCGCGGCGAGGTCGAGCGCGAAGCGGGCGCGGTCGAGCTCGACGCGGTTGTCGGAGGCATGCCGCCGCAGGCCGGGCCTCTCCGGCACACGGTCCACGTAGGGGCCGTATCCGACGATATCGGTCGCGGAGGCGAGCGCTTCGGAGGCGGCAGGCGTCAGGTAGCGCGGATCGCCGGGGCCGAGGCCGACGATGGTGAGAAGGCCCGTCATACGCGCCTCCCTTGGCCCGGCACGATGATGAGCGAGAAATACGGCGCGTCGAAATCCTCAGGGAGGTCGGGCAGCGGAAAGATCCTTTCCTCCGCCATGGTCGCCCGCTCCACATAGATGGCGCGCTCGAAAAGGCCGGTGGCTTTGAGCACGGCGCGCACCTTCGGTAGATGGCTTCCGAGCTTCATCACCACGGCGGCATCGGTGCCGGAGAGACGGCGTGTCAGCTCCGCCTCGGGCAGCGTGCCGGGCACGACGGTGAGCACGTCGTCGCCCCAGGTGATCGGCGCTCCAGCGCGGGTCCAGGCTCCCGACATGGCCGTGACGGCCGGTACGACTTCGATTGGGATGCGGTTCTTCAGGCGCCACCAGAGGTGCATGAAGGAGCCATAGAAGAAGGGGTCGCCCTCGCAGAGGACCGCGATGGTGCGCCCCGCCTCGACCTCCGCGAGCAGCGTTGCTGCCGCCGCCTCGTAGAACGGATTGAGGGCCGCCGCGTAATCCGGATGATCGGCGGGAATCTCGGTCGTCACCGGATAGGCGAGGGCGATCTCCCGCTCCGGATTGGCGCCGACGATGGCGTCCGCGATGGTCCGCGCGTTGCCGCGCCGTCCGCGCTTGCAGAAATGGACGAGCCGGTCGGCCGTCTCCAGCACCTTGCGGGCGCGCACGGTCATGTAATCCGGATTGCCGGGGCCGAGGCCCAGGCCGAAGAGGCGGATGGGATCCTGCGTCGTCATCGGTTCACTCGACCGGGTTCGCGAGGGCGTTGACGGCCGCGGCCGCCATGGCGCTGCCGCCGCGTCGTCCATGGACGACGAGATATGGCACGCGCCCGTCCCGGGCGAGCGCCTCCTTGGATTCCGCCGCGCCGATGAAGCCGACCGGGATGCCGATCACGGCGGCGGGCCTAGGCGCGCCGGCATCGAGCATTTCGAGAAGGCGGAAGAGGGCGGTGGGCGCGTTGCCGACCACCACGAGGGCGCCAGCCAGCTTTTCGCGCCACAGTTCCATGGCGGCGGCGGAACGCGTGTTCCCGAGCTCAGTGGCCAAGGCCGGAACGCGCGGGTCGTCGAGGGTGCAGATCACGTCGTTGTTCGCCGGCAGCCGGGCGCGGGTGATGCCGTTCGCCACCATCTTGGCATCGCACAGGATCGGCGCGCCGCGCTTCAAGGCTGCTTCCGCCTTCTCCGCGAAATCCTCCGACAGATCGACATCGCGCGGCAGGTCGGTCATGCCGCAGGCGTGGATCATGCGCACGACGACGCGCTCCGCCGTGCCGGAAAACCGCGACAGGTCCGCCTCCGCGCGGATGATCGCGAAGGAGCGGCGATAGATCTCCGCGCCCTCGCGGATGTAGTCGCGTTCGCTCATCGGCTGCGCTCCGGGAAGGCGCGGCGCAGGTCGGCAGGCGTCTTTGCAGGCAATAAGCGGGTCATAATCTCGTCGAGGGAAAGGTGAAGAGAGGAAACGTCGCGGGCGGAGCCGTTAGGCACGACGTCATAGCGGCCATCCGGGCGGCCCACCAGCGTCAGGTCGGCCGCGCCTGGATGGGCGCAGCCTTTCGGGCAGCCGGAGACGTGAAGAATGGCGCTTCGGGCGAGATTGCTGCAGGCGGCGGCGATCCGCAGGGCGTCCGCGGGGGATGGAGTCGAAGCGCTGGCGCAATCCGGTTTGCCCGGACAGGCGATCAGCGACAGCCGGGGATCGTCGGCATCGGTGATGAAACCGGCCCGGGAGGCCTCCGCAAGCAGCGTGGACACGTCCGCGTCCGCGATGCCCGGCAACAGGATGCCGCGCGTGAAGGACAGGCGAATCTCGCCCGTGCCGAAGCGCTCGCTCCACTGAGCCGCCTGTGACAGCTGCCCGGTGCCGCAGCGGCTGAAAGGAAGCGCGAGAAGAACGGCATGGCTGCCCGCGAGCGCGATGACGCCCGCCCGTCGTGCGGCTCTGCGCCGGGGCATGGCGGCAACGGGTTCGAGCGCCGCCGATGCGGTCAGCTCCTGAACGAGACGCGGCTCGAGATCGCGAAGGCGCCGCGCCTCCGTTCGTCCCGTGCGCCGCATCTCCGCTAAGCCCGCGAGGATCGCACGGACTGCCTCCGGCGTATCGGAGAGGGGAGCCGCACCGATCTCACCCGGGAACATGCCGAAGACGACATCGGCATCCTCGCCCGCGACAAGATGAAGATCGGCCCCGATGGTGTCGAGCGGCATGGAGCCTCCGCCGTCGACGGCGACGAAGAGTTTCGCGGGCAGTCCTTCCAGAGTGGCGCAGGCGTTCTCGATCGCCTCGGCCAGGGCAAGGGCATCGAGGCGGTCGCACGGGTCGAGGCCCGCTAGCGGCGACACGGCGGTGAGCCGGTTCGGGCCGTCACCTTCGGGCTCTGTGAGACCTTCGCGCTCAAGGAGAGACAGAAGCTCGGGGTAGGTCTCGTCGCTCACGCCGCGGATCTGCAGGTTGCCGCGGGCGGTGATGTCGAGATGGCCGTTGCCGTGTGCGCGTGCCGCTTCGGCGACGCGGCGCGCCTGGTCGGCCGTGAGCCTGCCGGCGAAAGGGTGCAGGCGCACGAGCAGGCCGTCGCCGGTCGCCATGGGGCGGCGGACGCCCGGGCACCATCCGCGGCGGCGCTGGCTGACAGGCTGCACACTCATTCGGCCGCCTCCTTTCGCCCATCGTCGAAGAAGGCTGCAACGGAATTGAGGCGGCTCGCCCACAGGCCGCGGCGACGCGCATCCGCAAGACGCTCGCGGATGGCCTGGGCGGCGGCCGGATTAGCGGCTTCGATCCGGTCCCAGGTCGCCTGGTCCGCCATCAGGGCCGTGAAGACGAGGTCGAGGGTCGTCGAGGGGACCGCGTCCGTGGCGGCCGCGAAGGCGAAGAGCGCATCGACCCCTTGAGCGATCTCGGCCGCGCCACGCCAGCCGTGGCGCAGCTGGCCGGCGATCCAGCGCGGATTCGTCAGGCGGCCGCGCACGAGACGGTCGACGTCTTCCGCGAGGGTGCGGGCCCTCGGCTGCTGCGGACGGCTCGTGTCGAGGCTGTAGATCGTCGGAGATGCGCCGAGCGTCTCGGACGCAGCCGCGAAGCCTCCGATGGCATCGGCGGCGGAATCCCCGTCCAGGATATCGCGCTCGGCCACGTCGCTCACATGCACGAAGGCCTCGGCCCGCTCGACACGCTGCGGGAAGCTCGCGTCGGGCTTCGCCTCGCCGCCGCCTCCGAAGGCGTGGGAGGTGCCGTCGAGATAGGTGCGGCCCAGTTCGCGTCTCGTCGCCCATTCGCCATCGAGCGCCTGGGCCGACACGCCCGCCCCGTAGGTGCCCGGCGCGGAGCCGAAGACGCGCGACAGGTTTTCGCCGCGTCGGCGCGCGGCGGCGAGTTCGTTCCACTCGTCCTCCTCGTCGAGCGCGGCGACCGCGCGGGCGGCCTGGTCGAGGAAGGCGATCTGGTCCGGGAACGTGTCGCGGAACGCGCCGGAGACGCGCAGGGTCACATCGGCGCGGGGTCGGTCCAGGAGCGGATGCGGCACGATCTCGAAGCCGGTCACGCGGGCCGAGGCATGGTCCCAGGTCGGCCGCACGCCCATGAGGGCGAGGGCATGGGCGATGTCCTCGCCGCCGGAGCGCAGGGTTGGAGACGCCCACAGGTCCATCACGATGCGGCGCGGCCAGTCGCCTTCCTCCTGCAGGTGGCGGCGCACCACTTCGGCCGCGGCGCGCTGCCCGAGTTCCGTGGCGGCGCGGGTGGGAATGGCACGCGGGTCCAGGGTCGCGAGGTTGCGGCCGGTGGGCAGCACGTTGGTCTGGCCGCGCGAGGGCGAGCCGGACGGGCCGGGCACGACGAAGCGGCCGTCGAGCGCCTTCAGCAATCCCTCGCGCTCGCCCGTGCCGCAAGCCTCGAAACCGGCCGGAGCGTGGCCGAAGACGTGCAGCCCGTCGCGGATCGTGACCTCGCCGAGATCGCAGAGATGCGCGTCGAGACGCGTCAGCGCCTCGTCCATCGCCATGCCGTCCTCGACGCCGCAAGCTGATGCAAGTCCGCTTGCCGTGGCCCGCTCGAGGATCTCTCTCGCGACGAGTTCCGCCCGCCCGGGGTGAAGCACCTGGGCGGCGGAGAATTCCTCCACCAGTTCGCGCAAGGCGCTCGCCTCGCCGTCCAGGCCCGCTTCCGCCGTCTGCGGCGTGAGATGGCCGATCGTGACGGCACCGATGCGGCGCTTGGCCGGCGCGGCTTCGCCGGGATCATCGACGATGAAGGGATAGATCACCGGCACCGCCCCGATGGCGAGGCGCGGCCAGCAGGACGCGGACAGCGCCACGGCCTTGCCGGGCAGCCATTCCGTTGTGCCGTGCGTGCCGAGATGGACGAGGGCGTGGATGTCCTCCAGAGCCCGAAGGCCGAGATAGAAGGCGAGATAGCCGTGGCCCGGCGGGCATTCCGGATCGTGATAGAAACCTTTGCGGTCCAAGCCATGGCCGCGATCGGGCTGAAGCGTGACGAGGACGTTGCCGGCGCGGATCGCTCGGAAGCGGAAAGCGCCTTCATCGCATGCAGGATCGTTCTCAGCTTCGCCCCAGCGTTCGTCGATGGCATTGCGCTGCTCGGCCGGCAGCGTGTCGAGCCATGTGCGGTAGGCGTTCAGGGGAACGGCAAACGAAGCCGCGCCTTCTGTCAGCATCGGCATCAGCGCGTCGGCCGTCACATGCCGTTCGGCCGCGTACCCGGCCTCCTTGAGACCGTCGAGGATCGCGCAGGCGCTCGCCGGCGTATCGAGCCCGACCGCAAATCCGGCCCGCCCGCCGCGAGCGGGATAATCGGACAGGACCAGCGCGAGCCGGCGCTCGTGGCGCGGCGTACGGGCAAGGCGGACCCATGCGGCGGCGATGTCGGCCACCGCGTCGATGCCCGCCGCGTCCGGTTCCTGCACGCGACGCGAGAAGGCGAGGGTGGGATCGGCGGGCTCCTCCGCCTTGAACGAGAGCGGACCTGCGGCGATGCGGCCGTCGAATTCGGGCAGGGCGATCTGCATGGCGAGATCGGCGGCGGACAACCCGCGCGGAGAGGCCTCCCACGCCTCCTTGGCGCTGCCGACGGGAATCGCCTGCAGGATCGGGCAATCGGCTTCGTCGAGCACGAAACGCTCATCGTCGCGGGATGAGAAGGCGGTCGTCGTCACGATGATGTCGGGACGGCGCGCCTGGATCGTGCGCCGGACGACGGCGACCGCATCCGCGTCCTTCAGGCTGGAGACCGCAAGCACGAGCGCGCCGATGCCGCGTTGCGCGAGGGCCGCCGACAATGCCTCGATGGCCTGCGTGTCGCCGGAGAGAACGGCGGAGCGATAGACGAGAAGACAGGCGAGGGGGCGTTCGCTTGGGAGGCGGGCAAGGAACGCCTCGGGTTCTGCAATGATACCAGCCCAAACATCAATGCCCTCATCCTGAGGAGGTCGCGCAGCGACCGTCTCGAAGGAGGTTCCAGAGCGCACTGGATCCTCCTTCGAGACGCAGCCTGACGGCTGCTCCTCAGGATGAGGGCTATGATTGGAATGTCCGTCTATGGGATATCTCCCTACCATCCACCCGAAAGCGCGAGGCACGATGCGCGGAGGCTCGACGGCTGCATCATGCATGCCGATCTCGGCACCGATCCGGGCGAGCAGGCGGCTCATGTTGTCGATGCCGCCCGCCTGGAAATAGGCCTCGAACTCGTCGCAGAGCGCCGGGGGAACGGTTGAGTAAGCCGAGAGGCGCGGGTCGGGCCGGTCGTCGCCGGGGAGTACCGCGAGCTTTATGCCGTGGGAGCGGCAGGCCTGTGAAAGGTGCTCGATGCCATAGCGCCAGTAATCGAGGCCGCCGAGGCAGCGCACGAGGACGAAGCGCGCCCTTGCGGCGGTCTTCTCGATGTAGAGATCGACGGAAAGAGGATGGCGCAGGCGGCGCAGGGAGGCGAGGCGGAGCGATGCTCCACCTGCTCTCGAATGATGGGCCGCCGCCAGCGCGCCGAGGTCACTGTCCGCGAAGGAGAGGACGACGATATCCCCCGGCGGCTGCTGGAGGTCCGTGGCCTCCCCGCCCTCGTCGAGGGAAATCGCTGTGACCGGAAGGAGGTGCATGTCACCCCTGGCGCAAGGCGGCCTCGACGGCTTTCACGTCGAAGCCTTTCAGGCCGATCACCACCATGCGGCCGTCACGGGCCTCGCCGGCCTTCCACGGCCGGTCGAAGTGATGCGCGACGCGCTGGCCGACCCCCTGGACCACGAGGCGCATGGGCTTGCCGTCGACGGGCGCGAAGCCCTTGATGCGCAGCACGCCGGCGGCTTCCGCCGCGCGCTCGACCCGGGCGACGAGCGCCTCGGGCGTGGCGACCGGCGCGACCGGAATCGCGACGCTGTCGAAATCGTCGTGGTCGTGATCCTCGGCGGTCTCGTGGTGCGAGGGACGGGATTCGAGATCCGCTTCCGCCGCAGCGCCGAGGCCGAGCAGCACCGTCGGGTCCACCTTGCCGTGCGAGGTCTCGATGACCTTCACGGCGCGGGGCAGGTGCTCGTTGATCTCGGCGAGAACCTTCGACTTGTCGCCGGCCTGTATCTGGTCGGTCTTGTTGAGGATGATGAGGTCGGCGCAGAGAAGCTGATCCTCGAAGACTTCCTCGAGCGGGTTCTCGTGATCGACGGAGCCGTCCGCCTCGCGCTGGGCTTCGAGCGCGTCCGGATCCTCCGCGAAGGCGCCCGAGGCGACGGCCGGGCCGTCGACCACGGCGATCACGCCGTCGACGGTCACGCGGGAGCAGATGTCCGGCCAGTTGAAGGCGCGCACCAGCGGCTTCGGCAGGGCAAGGCCCGAGGTCTCGATCAGGATGTGCTCGGGCGGGTTCGGCCGGTTGAGCAGCGTGTTCAGGGCCGGCACGAAATCGTCGGCCACCGTGCAGCAGAGGCATCCGTTGGGGAGTTCGACGATGTCTTCCTGCGTGCAGCCCTCGATGCCGCAGCCTTCGATGAAGGAGCCGTCGAAGCCGAGATCGCCGAACTCGTTGACGAGAACGGCAAGGCGGCGTCCGCCCGCATTCTCGAGGAGGTTGCGCACCAGGGTGGTTTTTCCGGCACCGAGGAATCCGGTGACGATGGTGCAGGGGATCTTTTTCAGATCGCTCATCGGTTGAGCCTTTCGGCGGCGTTGTTCAGGCCGCGCTGTTTGCTTTGAATGGAGGAATGCGGGCGACCACGCCCTTGCGGAAGGCCTCCGGCCGCTCGCGCCAGGGCACGAGGCCATCGGAGGTGGCCGCATAGCGGCGCAATCCGTCGAGAATCGTCTCGACCGAGGTCTCGGCGCTCAGGTCACCGTAGATGTAGGTCCAGCGTCCGGGGCCGGAGACCGCGATCGTGCAGGGGCGCTTGCACACCGACAGGCACTCCACCGCCTCCACGCGCACCTTCGGCGCATCGGGACGGGCGAGCGCCTCGTTGAGGGCCCGGTGAAGGATCGCACCGGGCCGGAGGGCCTTGTCGTCCGGGCCACCCGCCTCGCGGCAGGTGACGCAGACATGCAGGCAGATCTCCTCATGGGATGAGGTCATAGGCTAAACGGCCTTGCGTTCGCCGTTGACCGGAGCCGTCGGGGAGAGGAGCCCTGAATTCGCGCGGCCCTCCTGTCGCATCCAGTACCAGCCGAGGGCCAGACCGAGGGTTGCCCAGAAAGCGAAGGCGACAGCAAGCGAGCGCGCTGCGAATTGTGCGGCAAGGACCGCCGGTACATCGCTCGGGGCCGCTTCTGCATGAGGCGCCCCGATCAGATGGGGAAGCACGATGGCGATGAGACCGATGCCGACAGCCGCGTGATGACGCACATTCGTAACCAGATAAAGACCGAGTCCCGTTGCGAGGGCTGTGCCGACCCACCAGATTTGCCGCTCGGCGAGATGCGCGCCTCCCATTCCGGGGAGCTCTGGAGGCAACCCGATGGCGGGCGCGAGATTGACGGCGACAAAGCCGCCGATTGCCCACCGCAATGCGGTTTGAGGGTTGAACTCGCGACCCGAGGCAAGGAGCAAGGCTGCAAGAATCGCGGCGTAGCCGACCCCGCTGACCAATGTGGCAAGAGCCGTGAACGCTATCCTGGGAAAGCCGTCACCGGGTTCCCATGCGCCTTCGTCCGCGGCATCGGCGTGGCCCGTATGGGCCAGGTGCAACAGGCCACCGTATCCGGCGGCATGCGCCTCCGGCGCGGCGGCCTTTTCGTAGGTCTCGGCCTGGAGAATCAGGGGAGACGTCAGGAAGGTTTGGAGGGTCGCAGCCACGCAGGCAGCCAGAAACCCAGCGACCAAAGCCGCTTTCAGAACCCGCACGATCATGTGTTCCCCCTCTTAGTGGCAGGGGAAGTTATGCGAGTGGCGCCAGTCATGCGCCGCATTATGCAGCGTTTCAGGCGAGGCAAAGCCGGAAATGAACACGAGGGCGAGGCCGAAGGTTGCGGCAGTGAGGACGGCCACGAGACGTTGAGACGAAGTGGCGACGTGGGCTTGCTTAACGAGAGTCGACATTGATACCTCTTGGCCACCCCTCCGGCGGCATTTGGGTTGCACGGTGACGGCAGGTCTCCTGGCTCGCGGGTCGATGCTTTGCGCTACCGCCTTCCCGGAATGTGATCCCAGTGGCATGTGGAGCGAAGACTCGCCGCTTACAGTTGCGGGGGCAGCCGCGGTGTCTCACCGCATTCCCTTTTCACCCCGTTTCCGGGGCACCGTCCGTTACATGCTTACCGGGACGGGAGGCATCTTTCAAGCCTGGGCATCGAAAGAGCCCGGCCTTGAAATCGCGCCCAAGCCTGTTCATGGTGCGGCCCTCTCACGGGAAAGCAGGTTCGGGATGGTCCAGGACGAAGCGGTGCGCCACCGCGCCAAGATGATCAAGCGCAAGGAAGTCCAGGACCGGGAGGTCGCCTCGAAGACGGTCGAGAAGGGGCTGCTCATCGTCCATACGGGTCCCGGCAAGGGCAAGTCGACGGCTGCCTTCGGCCTCATGCTGCGGGCGCTCGGGCGCGGCTTCCATGTGGGCGTGGTGCAGTTCATCAAGGGCGCGTGGGAAACCGGCGAGCGCCTCGCCCTCGACCGGTTCTCCGATCAGGTCGAATGGCACACCATGGGCGAGGGCTTCACCTGGGAGACGCAGGATCGCTCCCGCGACGTGGCGGCGGCGGAACGCGCCTGGGGCAAGGCCAAGGAGCTGATGGCCCGCGAGGACATCCGCCTCCTGGTGCTCGACGAGCTCAACATCGCGCTCCGCTACGACTACCTGGACCTGGCCGAGGTCGTCGAAACCCTGCGGCAGCGCAGGCCCGGTCTCCACGTGGTCGTCACCGGCCGCAACGCGAAGCCGGAGCTCATCGAGGCCGCCGATCTCGTGACCGAGATGACCCTGGTGAAGCATCACTTCGCCGCCGGCGTGAAGGCGCAGGAAGGCGTCGAGTTCTAGATGCGCGCGCTCATGGTGCAGGGCACCGGCTCTAACGTGGGCAAGTCGCTCCTGGTGGCGGGCCTGTGCCGGGTCTTCGCACGCCGGGGGCTGAAGGTGCGGCCCTTCAAGCCGCAGAACATGTCGAACAACGCTGCCGTCACGGCCGATGGCGGCGAGATCGGACGCGCTCAGGCGCTGCAGGCGCGGGCCGCGGGCGTGGCGCCGAGCGTCCATATGAACCCGGTGCTGCTCAAGCCCCAGAGCGAGATCGGCTCGCAGGTGGTGGTGCAGGGCCGCGTTGTCGGGACCGCGAAGGCGCGGGAATACCAATCCTGGAAGCCGCGCCTCATGGAGGCGGTGCTCGACAGCTTCGGGCGGCTCTCGAAGGAGGCCGATCTCGTGCTCGTCGAAGGCGCCGGCTCGGCGTCCGAGGTGAACCTGAGAGAGGGCGACATCGCCAATATGGGCTTCGCCCGTGCGGCCGGCGTGCCCGTGGTCCTCGTGGGCGACATCGACCGGGGCGGCGTGATCGCCAGCCTCGTCGGCACCAAGGCGGTTCTCGACGAGGCGGATGCGGCCATGATCCGGGGCTTCATCGTCAACCGCTTCCGTGGCGATCCGACCCTGTTCGAGAGCGGCATGCGCTTCGTGGCCGAGCGCACCGGCTGGCCGGCCCTCGGCCTCGTGCCGCATTTTTCCGACGCCGCGCGCCTTCCGGCCGAGGATGGCCTGGGCCTCCGGCGCGAGGGGCGCAAGGGCTCGGCGGTCATCGCCGTTCCGGTGACGCCCTGGATCTCCAATTTCGACGATCTCGATCCCCTGCGCGAGGAGCCGGGAGTCGAGGTGGTGCTGGTCGAACCCGGCCATCCGCTGCCCACGGAGGCGGCGCTCGTCCTGCTGCCCGGTTCCAAGACCACCATCGACGACCTCCTGTTCATCCGGGCGCAGGGCTGGGACATCGACCTCAAGGCCCATCTGCGCCGGGGAGGGCGGGTGCTCGGCCTCTGCGGCGGCTACCAGATGCTGGGCCGGCGCATCGACGACCCCCTCGGCATCGAGGGCGAGGCGGGCCGCTCCGTCGAGGGTTTGGGCCTGCTCGACGTCGCGACGGTTCTCACCGCAAGGAAGCGCCTCGAAGCCGTGGCGGGAAAGACGCTCGCCGATGGCACGCCGCTTTCAGGCTACGAGATGCATATCGGCGAGACGTCCGGGCCGGATGCCTCCTCGCGCGCTTTCGCCGAGCTGGCGAACGGGCGGCGCGACGGGGCCGTCTCCGCCGATGGCCGCGTGACCGGCACCTATGTCCACGGCCTATTCTCGGACGACCGGCAGCGGGCGCGATGGCTGCAGCTCCTCGGGGCCGAAACGAGCGATCTCGCCTACGAGGCCCTGGTCGACGACATTCTCGACCGCTTCGCCGATCACCTGGAAGCGCATCTCGACTGCGAAAGGCTCCTCGCGATCAGCGCATCGTGCGGAAATGTGGGTCCGGTTTTCCGCTAGAGCATTTTTCGGCGAAGTGGATCCGGTTCGCCGTCAAAAATGCGGCATACCAAAGAATAGAGATGATTCCACGTCAGTGGAAACTGCTCTAGAACGATGCGCTCTTCAAAAATGGAGCATCGGAGTCGATCCCAAAAGTGCAAATCCACTTCTGGGTCCGATGCTCAGCGCGCGATGATCCAGGCCAGAAGAGCCGATCCCGCCGCGAGGGCAAAGAGCAGCAGGCAGGCAGTCCGGTAGAGGGCGAGCGCGCGTGCGATGTCGTCCGCATCCGCGTCAGAGCGGCCGTCGCCCATCCAGCGATCCTCGACGCGCACATCGCCATAGACGCGCGGCCCTGCCAGCCGCAGCCCCAGCGCGCCGGCCATAGCGGCCTCGGGCCAGCCGGCATTGGGCGAGCGGTGATGCGACGCGTCGCGCAGCACGGCTCGCCATGCCCCTCGGGGAGAGGAGCCCCGGTGGAGGGCGGCTGCCGCGACGAGGAGAAGCGCCGCGAGGCGCGAGGCGGGCAGGTTCACGAGATCGTCGAACCGGGCCGCCGCCCATCCGAAGGCCTCGTGCCGGGGCGTGCGGTGGCCGATCATGCTGTCGGCGGTGTTCGTGGCCTTGTAGAGAACGGCGCCCGGAAGGCCGCCGAGCCCGAGCCAGAAGGCCGGCGCCACGATCCCGTCGGAAAAGTTCTCGGCAAGGCTCTCGATGGCGGCGCGGGAGACGCCGGCTTCGTCCAGGCTCTGGGGATTGCGCCCGACGATCATCGAGACCGCCTTGCGCCCGCCGTGGATCCCGTCCCGGCGCAGGCCTTCCGCTACGGCCGCCACATGCTCATGGAGACTGCGCTGGGCCAGAAGGCTGCCGGCGAGGAGCGCGAGCATCGCGAAGCCGACGAGGCCGAGGGGCAAAAGCGCTGCTTGCAGCGCCCAGGCAGCCGCTCCCGTGATGGCCAGAACCAGCAGAAGAGCGAGAATCCCGGCCGCGCGGCGGCGGCCGAATGGCCATTCATCCCGGTTCAAACCCCGGTCGAGCCTTTTGATCAGCGCGCCGATCCAGGTGACGGGATGCCCGATCCACGTGTAAAGGCGGTCGGGATAGCCGAACGCCGCCTCGGCCGCGAGGGCGAGGCTCAGGATCAGCAGGCTGTCGGAGAGGGCCATGGATAATCGGACGAGTGAGGCGCGGATCTGGCATGGGGGCGATCTGGCCGAGGCCCGCCGGCTCTTTCCGGACGCGCCCGAGCCATGGATCGACCTGTCGACGGGGATCAACCCCATAGCCTATCCCATGCCATCCTTGCCAGCCTCCCTGTTCGAGCGGCTCCCGTCGCCGGCCGATCACAAGGATCTGGAGGCGGCCGCCGCCGAGGCCTATGGTGCGGCGGATCCCACAACGCTGGTGGCCGCGCCGGGAACGCAGATTCTCATCAGCCTGCTGCCGGCCCTGTGGCCCCGCTCGCGCGTCGCCATCCTCGGGCCGACTTACGCGGAGCATGCCCGGTCCTGGCGCGGGGCCGGGCACGACGTTGCGGAGATCGGCTCGACCGATGGGATCGGGGAGGCCGGCATCGTCGTTGTGGTCAATCCCAACAATCCGGATGGCCGCACGCTTCGGCGGGACACGCTGCTCGAGCAGGCGGAGCGTCTGCGGCGGCACGGCGGCTGGCTCGTGGTCGACGAAGCCTTCGCCGATTTCGATGCTGACGAGACGCTCGTCCCGGTTCTTCCGGAGAACGCCATCGTCCTGCGCTCCTTCGGCAAGACATACGGGCTCGCGGGCGTGCGCCTCGGCTTTGCGGTCGCGGCGCCCGGCATCGCGGAGAGGTTGAGCAGAGCCCTCGGCCCCTGGTCCGTCTCGGGTCCCGCCGTGGAGATCGGGCGCCGGGCGCTGCGCGATCGCGCATGGAGACGGACGGCCCTGGAGGCGCGGGCACAGGATGCCCGCCGCCTCGATGCGCTGCTCGCGCCTCACGCGGATCAGGCGATCGTCGGCACGACGCTCTATCGCCTCATGGACAGCCGCTGCGCACCGGACCTGTTCGCTCACCTGGGGCGTCACGGCATCTGGGTTCGCCGCTTCCAGTTCGATCCCCGCCTTCTGCGCTTCGGCCTGCCGGGTGTGGAGGAGGCTTGGCAGCGTCTCGGGAACGCAATGGCCGACTTTCGCTGAGGATCTCGGACGAAGCCAAGACAAAGAAAAAGCCGCGTCCGATCTTTTGATCGTGAGCGCGGCTCCTGTCCGTGCTGAGCCCCCTCCAGCATGGAAGTTTTAAATTATATCTTTGGTGATTTCTGTTGTGAATTGCCCCGCATCAATAGGTTCAGTCTATAACCTGCCTCGTCCAGACCGAGAAATAGTGGGAACTACGTATTGCGAATGGTCAGGCTTGGGCCGGGTTGCTTCGCGGAAAGAGTTGAAACGTTAAATGCGGTGCGATTTCTCAGTCGCGAGAACGATTTACGGGGGAGGCAGCCAAGATTCGGCGGAGTTGCTTTCGGCTGAAGTCATTTTGACGCAGCTGTGCTTCCGTTCCTAGCGCATCGTGCGGACCCGGAGGGCCACGTCAGTGAAAAGTGGATCCGGTTATCCGCACGATGCGCCCTTCAAAGAGTGGAGCATCGGATTGGATAGCGCATTTCCTGCCGGCGGGCCGGATCCACTTCGCCGAACAATGCTCAGCGCTTCAGGCGCTTCGCGTTGGCGCGGACCTTCCTGCGATACCCCTTCACGATCTTATGCGCCGATCCGCCGGCAGCCAGTGTTGCCGCCGCTTCGGCGAAGGCGCTGACCTTCTCCGTCACCATGAGCAGATTCTCCGCCGTCGAGCCCTGGCCCATGGCGGCTCGGGACAGTCGGGTCCAGATCACCGTCTGAGCCTCGAGAGCCAGCATCGTGGTGTCGGTTGCAAGTTTCATCCAGGGCAAAAGCATCGGAACTCCTGAAGAGGGTGGACAATCGCAGCTTCGGCTTTGCGATCCGATCTGCTGACCAGGCGAAAACGGAAACCGTATCATCAAAGCGATGCCATCGGCTTTCATGAATGATTATGGCTGTCCAGAATAGTGGGAGGGGATTCCGGGTAAATTTCACCACCCGTCATTGTAAATTAACATAGGTCATTACCATGATGGGGCGTCCCATCCATTTCAGCGTTGCCGAGGGGATGCGTCGTGCCCCGCTATTACATTGATGTCAGGAGCCATTTCGGCATTGATGAAGATACGAGTGGAATCGAATTGCCCGACATCGCGGCCGCCAGGATAGAGGCCCTGAAGGTGGCCGAGCAACTCCTGAAAAGCTGGGCCGGCATGTTGCCGCATTACAGCAGCGAGATCGTGGTCGAAGTCGTCGGGGAGGATCTCCGCCCCGTCTTGAGCATCCCATGCACGGAAATCGGGACGACGCCGCGCGAATAGGTTCTGAAACATCGTGCGGCCGCGTCGGGCGACGCTCTACGGAAGTTGGCAGCACAAGAGGAAGGCTGCCAGGGCTGCCGTCACAGCAGTCGCGATCAATCCCCTGTCGATGACATGGTCCGGAACAGTGATGCGATGTGGCGTTCGCTTCATCAAGTCGCGGCTCGCGGGCAGAGACGATCCAGGCTGACTTACCTGTAGCGGGCGACTGGCAAGTCAATAATTTCGTTCGATTGATTTTATTCCGCTGAACTGGGCAGAAGCTGTGCGAATTTCCGGCGGATGACGTCGTAGCATTCGCAGGACGTCTCTTCGAGACCGCGACGATCGATGATGGTAATGGCGCCTCTGCTCTGGCTGATGAGGCCGGCTTCATGAAGGGCTCGTGTGACGGCGCTGACGGTCGAGCGCTGGACGCCGAGCATCTCCGAGAGAAACTCGTGGGTCAGGGGCAGTTCGTCCGAGGCCCAGCGGTCGCGCGTTCCGAGGATCCAGCGGCAGCAGCGCGCCTCGACGCTGTGCGTCGCGTTGCATGCGACGCTCTGAAGGGTCTGCGCCAGCAGAGCCTCCGTGAAGCGCAGGACGAGCTGCTGGATTCCGGGGCGCGTGGTGAATGCTTCGTTCATCCCGTCGAGCGCGATGCGGGACGCCGTTCCGGAGATCTGCACGATATACCGCCCGAAGGAATTCCGGGAGATGAAGGCGCTGACGAAACCGAACAGGGACTCGCATCCGAACGTAGCCATCTCGGCCGATTTTCCGTCCAGCATGATGGTCACGAGAGACACCACCGCGTTGTGGGGGAAATAGGTATGCTGGATCGTGTCGCCGGACTCGTAGACGACCTGGCCTCTTTGGAGCTCGATGAGGTCCAGCTGCGGCTCCATCCAGGCGAAATCCTCCTCGCCCAAGGCGGCCAGAAGCCGGTTGGAACGGTGAGGGCTGTTCATCCGAACCTGTGCCACAACTGGAAGGCCTGTTCAGAGCAAAGTGCGCTCTCTCTCAATAGACCCTCTTGGAGTGAATTCGGTTCCGGCAGGGATGCGAGATGGCAGCCGGAAGCTTGACAGGAGCGGAATCCGGTCTCCGACGCGACATCTTTGAACCAGAATTCGCCAGCGCCGTTAAACGGGACGAGAGGCCTTCTCTCCATTGCGTTGAGGAGCCGCACGTGAGCATCAACCGGAACGCAATCTTGGCGCGCCTGGAAATCGTCGCCGACTGTCTCGACCTCTCCGAACAGGATCTGCGAGCCATTGCCGAGGATGACGAGCGCCTGATCGAGTTTGCCATCGAATACGGCCAGAGCCTCGATTGGTTGGTGATGGGCGACGTCAGAAACTACATTCGAATGGCTGCCCTGAAGCATTGAGAAAGTGCAAAAGCGGTGCCGGCAGCGCCCCTCGGCAAGTTGGGTGACCCGGCTTGCGCAAGATCGTGCTTGGCTCAGATCTGCCTGAGCTAGCGCAGGACAAGGCGCCTTCCCCCATCACAGCGAATGAAGAGCCGGCCCCTGAGGGCGAAGAACCCGTCGGGACAGCGTCTACCGATACTTTCGTCGCACGCGGCGAGTTGTGTGACTTTAGTCACAGAAGAAGTCTTCCGAATGAGCAATGGTCGCTGCGACCTGCTGTCGCGCGCACGGCAGGACCCGGGAGTTTGGGATGACGCAGCCGAAACCGACCACCTCTGAGCCCAGCCAGCATCCGGTCAAGGAGCATGTGAAGGCACTGCTGAGGAAGATTCCCCGGAAGAAAGTGGCGCGGCAGGACTGCCGGCATCAGGCCGCGGCCTGATGCCCAGACCATCGGACCCAGGAATGGGCCCGCTTTTGGGCCACGTTGTTCTCCGCTCCATAAGGAGCGCATCGCCGGGTGCGGACCTAGCGCATCGTGCGAAAAAGTGGACCCGGTTTTTCGCGCCCAACGATGCGCTGCTTGAGGGATTGAGCATCGGCCCCAAAAGTGGGCCCACTTTTGGGGCCGATGCTCTAGAGAACCGCGACCGGCGATGCGTCATGCAGGAGAGCAAGCATCGGAGCGGGGCTCCGGTATGCCCCATCAATAGGAATCGATGAAGAAGTCCTTGTAGGTCAGCTTCGTGCCGGCCTTCACCTTGGCAAAGGCCATGGCCTCCGCGGCGCCCGTCCCATCCGGATCGTAGTAAACCACTCCGGTCTTCTTGTTGTAGATGATGCGGTCGTCGGCGTCGTGAGCCTTCGTTCCTCTCCAGAACTCGCCCGAGTTGATATAGTGAAGCGGTTGCCCGCTCGTCTTGAAAATCGTCGGCGACAGCTCGAAGCGATCATCCTTCGGGCTGAAGTCGCGAATCACGTCGACGTTCGACTTCGACAACTTGCTGTGGAACTCGAAGGCGTCCCGGCCGGCGCCGCCGGTCAGGGTGTCGCGCCCCAATCCTCCCCTAAGCTCGTCGTTCCCGTCGCCTCCATAGAGCTTATCGTTGCCGCGGCCGCCATCCAGGAAATCGCCGCCGGCGTATCCATAAAGCGTGTCGTTGCCGCGCGAACCATGCAGGATGTCGTAATACTGATCGGACCCGTGGATTATATCGCTCCGCGACGTCCCCCACGTATGCTCCTTTTCACCCGCATAGATAATCGCCATGACTTTATCTCCCCTATGTCGAAATAAGCTGAGTTTTGCGCTTGACGAAAGAAATCGTCACAATTTAGGCGCGCTCTAAAATCGACATCTGCTGGTATATGAAATGATATAATTTATACGCAAACTGCGCGGAACTATACGTTAGAACTCAGCGGAAGCAATAGAAGGGGCGGGTTGAGAGAGAATTCCTGATCCTGGAATCCGTCGAATTCGGTAGACGAGCCTCGCAGTCGACATGTCCGGCAGCCGCCGTCTCTTCCTCACGTGAAGGCTTGACGAGCCGCCAAAAGCCTCCTATCTCAACGCCAACCGCGACGCCGGTTGCGAATCCTGCCCGAAATGCTGGGAACAAGCCTCAGAAAAGGCGAGGGATTTCAATGGCATCGGTGGGGGATAGTTTAATGGTAGAACAGCGGACTCTGACTCCGTTAGTCTTGGTTCGAATCCAGGTCCCCCAGCCACCCTAAGTCACTGAAATCGAAATACTTCCTGCCTTAGTGTCACAATCGCTATTGGTCGTGTCACTCGTGTGTCACCGCTCCGCAGAATCTCAACCCCGTATCTGAGAAACTCTGTGCTCTTTATCTCCTGCAGGTTCGATAGGTTCCTGTTGCCCAGCAGGAACCTTGCTGCCGGCTTCTCGACGGCCTTCCAAAATGGAGATGGAAGCGGAGGCCAAATCGGCTCACTATCCACAGCCATACGCTGAGAAATTCCGAGCACCGCACTCGAAATGCGGCATACGGGCAACCGTATCGGGAGTTCGAATCTCCCCCTCTCCGCCATTACTATCTTCTAAATAACTGTTTTTTCAGAAAAAACTATCAGTGGCGCCATATCGGCCCTAACAAGGGCCCCAACACCGACATCGGCTCGCATGTTTGTCCAAGCTCGGCAGTGGTTCGCATCTGCCGTACATGCGCCTCCTTACACCGAGATGCGGACGTCTCATGTATAGAGGCTGGATCTCGGCTTACATATGTCACTCCTGAGTATGCCGGTGTCGCTCCTCTCGAGGGGAGCTATCAGTGTTGAAATTTTACGAACTCCCCGTGACGTCCCTAAACTGTATACCTAAGGTGTGAACCTAGAAGACCGCACGAGCTCTACAAAGGCGGTCCGACGAAGAGGGGCTGCGCTGTGGGGGATATTAGCGAGAACATCCTTGTGGGGGGCGAGGAGCAGGCGACGACCTTAGATCAATCCGCAGGCGACATCACGCCGCCCAAGCGCAAAGCCCAGAAGCGACAACGTCGCAACATTGTCACCACCCCAGAACCAGAGGCATGGTCCCCACCTAACTTCGGCGACCAACGCCGGACCCGAATCGGGGCGAGCATTGTCGAGCAGTTCGTCGCGGGCCACAACCCGAGCGACGTACTCCGCGAGCTGGTGCAGAATGAGTTCGACGGCGGTGGTGATCGGCTGACGATCACATTTGGCGAGGATTCGCTGGACGTCATAGGGAACGGCCGGGGGATAAACGCTGACGGTTGGAAGCGCCTGTCTGTTATCGTCGGCACCGGCCGGGTGGTTGGAGAGGACACTGGGGAGCGTGTTGCCCCCAAGACCAATGGGATTGGATCGAAGAACTTCGGCCTACGTTCCCTCTTTCTTTTTGGTGACGAGATATATGTCCGCTCCAGAGGACATGTCGCGATCCTCGACCTTCCCACGCTCGAAACCGGGAGGGTTCAGGATATAGACTGGTGGGGCGGACCGGGCGTTAGGCTCAAGGTCCCATATCGGCAACGCACGTTCGAGAAACTCGAGCCGTTCACTGCGGAGAAGGAGAAGCGCGTTTTCGAGACGATGGCCGGCGGTATGCTGGTCACCCTCGTCAAGCTCGCCCTGGCTGGGCAGAGGCCTGGACTCCGCGAGTTGGTCCTGCGCTCGGTTCGGAATGGCAGAACCCTCAGCTGGAGGCAGAAGGCGGAGGCCCTCCGATGTCACATGCGCGGAGTGTCGGCCTTGCGACGAGTGGGACAGCTGACGGACCAGCGGGACGATGCGACTAACACTACGCGCACTTCCGAGGAGCTAGAGTTTACCCGTTTGGTACAGCTACCGACCGAGTACGCCAACGTGTCGTATCCCAATTACTACCGGAAGCCCGGAGGGAATATAAAAATCAGCGTGTCCCTGCCGATCGCCCGGCGCCGGATCGACCTCACACAAACTGGTAACTTCTACTACCCCCTCCAGGCACCGGACTCCCGTACTGGCTGCGCAGTGAGTGTGAGTGCACCATTCGATCTCGACAACGACCGAAGCAGTCTCGTGGACAATGAATGGAACCGATGGCTTATTGATCAGGCGGTGGCGTTCACGATTGACTTGCTCAAAGAGGACTGGTTTCGCCGTTTCGGCGCCGATGCGTTCAAGGCGCTCATCCCGAAAGGCCCAGCAACACCTGTCCAGTTCGCCGAGGCTATAGCAAGATGCCTCTCCGAGAAGGAGTGCTGGCCCACCCGAGCGGCCAAGCCTTCAGAGCAATACGCGAAAGCTTCGGAGCTCGTGCTGCCGGAGGCCCCACAGCTTGACGGTCTCATGAGAGACTCTCGCTACATCGTTTCCACACTTCAGGTGGACGAGGAAGTGAGAGCACTGGCAATCAAGTCAGGAATGGTTCGCTTCACAGTCTCGTCACTAGTCCGGCTTAGGTGCGCGGGCAAGGACCAGAAGGAGCTTCAGACGAAAATCGACAAGGGTGAGGCAAACTACTCTTATTCTCCTTACGAATCCTCGCTCTCGGATCCCGACCGCCAAGTAAGAATGGCGGCGGCACTTACCGCTCTCTCACGACACCTCTCCAAGGCAAACCGTGCGGATCTACGCTCTTCGCCTTCGACCCTCACTGCTACGGGTCAGCTCAAACCCGCCAAGGACCTCGTGCGCGTGGACTCGGCCATTTGGGAGATCTGCCCGGAGCCGCTAGAGAACCGGCTCCATCCCAATCTGGTCGCGCATCGAGCGATCGCCGACCTTTGCCAGGCGTTCGACGAACAGGATTGGATTGTGAGCGCGGCTGGCCGCGCGCGTGATGGACGCATCAAGGACACTGAGCGTGAGGCGCTATATGCAAAGCTCCTCGCAGATGGGACGAAGATAAGTCGTCGCGCCCTCGCAGCCCTCAGAGATAGCCCTATCGTAAGGAACCAGCGTGGCGAATGGATTGCGCCATCGAGGTTGGTTTTGCTCAAGGGCGCCCAGGCGAGGCTCATGTCACCGGTGGTCAGCGCGCCTTCTAAGGAGATCTTAGCCCGTTCCGAGCTGCTTGCGCGGCTCAAGATCCGGAAGCAGCTCAACAGTGACGACATACTTGCCTACGCAATTTCGATCGGAGAACGGCCCCACACGGCACAGCGCTTCGAAACACTGCTCAACGACAACCAGCGCCTCCTTACCCGAGCCATAATCGAGAAGCTCGACGGGATTCGGTTTCTTCGTGCGCGCTCAGGCGAATTGGCCTGCCCGTCTGATTTACACCTCGACACACCCACGAACCGACTGTGCCTCAATAACGAGAATCGAATCGTTGGAGGACCGAATGAGGCTCTCTATCGGCTTCTGCGTATCCGCGAGCGCCCTACCCTTGAGACATTGCAACGAGTGCTTGCCTCGAGTCGCGAGCGATCCGAGGCACCTTCACATCCCGACGTCTTCTATCCAACGCTTGTCTCCGCTCTTGGCAATGATCGAGCCATGCGTGCCAGCCTCGCTGATCAGGCTATCCTGTGGGTAGGGACGAGCTATCATCCACCTAAATCAGTACTCGTCGGTACACATATCCCGCGCTTCTTCGACGGGGCGGTCCCTGTTCTACGACGCGCAGACACCCTGTCACGGGCCTATCTCGCGCTCGGCGCACATGAGCAGCCAAAGGACGAGCACTGGATTCAGTTCTTTGAGCATGTCTCGGAGAAACTCGACAATGGGAAAGCTATTAGTCCAAGCGATCGCCGCGCACTCTTGGATGCGTATTATAAACGTGGCGCCGCGGGTTTGCCCGAGGACCTTGACAAAGATGCTTGCTGTCTGCTCGACCGTCAGGGATTCCTCTTCTCGTTATCCGATCTCCAGGCCGGGTTGCTCGTAGAGGATGACTATCCCGCGCTCGCGGATGCGCTAGCGGCTGCAGGTAGCACAATCGGCATTGCCGACCTGAATGAGAGGTCTAGAACCTTCTTCCAAAGCCTCGGCATCCGCCCACTCACTTTGAGTGCTGGCGCAGGGACTGCAATCTTCGGGGTTCCGAAGCCTCCACCTCTCTGGTTCAAGTCGGGCCATCGGGACCAGCTGCTTGCAATGCTTCACAGGCCGCTCTTCGCCAGATCTCTGCACGAGTTGGCTGTGCGTCAGCGGCACGCAACCCTTGGATTTCATCCCGTTGGGCCTGCAGAGCTTCAGCGTCGACTTGAGGGCATCACCGGACTTGCCTTCCTTGACACTATCTTCCGCGAATACCGCGTGAATGATCACGTCGCGAGGGTCTCTATCGAGACAGCAGTACAGGATGGTATCATCGGTCTAGTCGAACCAAGGACGAGGCTCGACTTCCAACAATTGGTAGCTCAGTCGCTCGCCGAAGTAGCGGGTGCAGATAATGCTGCGCAAGCGCGGACGCTCTCGACGGCATTCCTCCCGCTCGTTCTCTGCCGCACCGCCGACGACATGCTCGTCTATCTGGAGAGGATGGGGGTGAACATTCAGAGATGGTCGAACGATATCGACGATCATCTCGAGCAGGAAGACGACGAGCCAGAGGACATTAGCGAGGAAATCCTGCGGCAGGTAATGCAAGGCCTAAACACCACCAAGCACGATTCTGACAAAGCAGTGACTGACTCGCTGGGGGGATCGGGAGTGAATAGCTCTACGCCAGCTCCTCCGCCGGTGCCAGCACCTACCCCAGCGCCGCTCCCGCTGCCTGACCTTGGTGAAGTAGCGATGTCCGTCGCCTCTGCCAACGGGCAGCAGATACAACCCCGTGTAGTGCAGGGCGCGTCGTATGGTGGTTCCTCTGGCGGCTGGTTCCCACGGGGCTCGTCCGAGGTCGAGAGGGATCGGGATGTCGGACGCCGTGGTGAGGAGCTGGTCTATCTCATGGAACTCGATCGAGTGCGCGCCATGGGACATGATAAACCAGAGGAGTTGGTCATCTGGACCTCCCAGGCAGATCCCGGTGCCGACCATGACATCAGATCTATCAGCGAGGACGGCTTCATCCGCTGGATCGAGGTAAAGTCGACTACAGGCACCGATGGACGCTTCGAGTGGTCGCGTAAGGAGTTTGAGAAAGCACTGAGGGAGGGAGACCGCTACGAGCTGTGGCGAGTTTATCAAGCCGCAACGACTAGCCCGGTCGCGAAGCGATTCACAGATCCCGCCGGGCTGCTGGTAGACTCCCGCCTCGTTCTTGAGCTCGGAAGCCTACGCGCGTATGTCGAGGGCCTTAGTTAATGGAAACAGGCTTGTCCGGATTCAAAGTCCAAGTTATGATGTTGCGGGTTGAGGAAGCCCTTTATCTTGAAGCCAGCGGCCGAATTCTTCAAGAAGGTCATCTACAAACGCTTCGATCATTCCGGCAAACTGTTGATCTGGCCCATGGGCTTCTCTCAGGACCTGCGCGCGTGCGACGAGATCATCCAATTTTCCTTGGTCGCCATCCCACCGCTCAAGATCATTGAGGATTTGCGTCCTTAGGTTTCGTAGGAACGACAAGGCAGCCACCCGATCTAGAACAAGCCCAGCGCGATTCAGGGCACATGCGCGTATTGTAAACTCCCCGTACGGGCTGAGTGTGCCGTTGTCGTCTATAGTCGGAGCGACTAAGCTCAACCCATTCTCCCAGCTCCAGCGAAGTTCCGGACCTGGATCACGCCTGCATGGATCAATGAGTAGAGGATCCTCCGCTTGAAGCGAGCATGAAGCACTAACCGCGCGTTGTCCTTGAATCTCGAACTGGTTTGCCTTTCCGTGACTAGACGGGCCATCGTCTGCCATCAGGTCTTCAACCTGATCACGGGTCATCCCTGGCGTTACGATATGCTGGCGCAAACTTTTGTTGCAGGCCGGGCAGGTAGGAAGCAGATTTTCCCAGTCATGCGCTAACCACCAATACCCAGGGTGGTTTTGCACGCCTTTTATGCCGCCCTTCGGACGATAGTGCTCGACTTCACGAGCTCCAGTTCCGACAATCTTGCTTTCACAGTACGCGCACTTACCATTGGATAGTTTGCGGAGTGCATCCTTAACATCCTTTCCGCGATAGGCCTCAAACTTATAGGCCGTATAGTGTGAACTCCATGGAACCTTTGTTGCGTAAAATGCTGATGCTTCCGCTGCCTCCGTTGCCACGCTGTTAGAGGGGGTTTTAAGCGAATTCGGCTCATTAACCGTTGTGCGATCAAGCTTGCGCATTTTAGCCTCGCGCCCAGCGGCCACGTAAGGCATCAACAACTGCATAAACTGCCCGCGACCTTGCCGATGGTGATAGGCTATCAACAGGGCGCTCACGCTCGAGAAGGTAACGGTGCAGGGCTTCGTGGATGATCTGTTCTGCTGCTGTATCGCCGATCGTGAGTCGTGCAATGAGATCCGACACATCGCTTCCCATTGCTGCCCGTGGGTCAGCCGTTAGCTCAGCAAACTGGATTTCGAGATCGGGATCTATAGTACTTGCAAGACCGAAATATTCAGATGTTAGCAGCTGTTCAGCCTTCATGCCCACTACATCTGGTAGGTCTTTCAGCGTATGGATTCTGCCGTCTTCATCGCGAGCGAGCACGGAAACTTCCCCATTGTCCATGCCGCGGATGCAAAGGGGATCATGGCTTGTCACGATGAACTGCACCCTAGGAAGTGCTCTTCTAAGCGAGGACATTACTCGCATTTTCCATCTCGGGTGGAGGTGCGTTTCAATCTCATCGATCAGCACAACCGCCTGCGCATCCTCTAGCCTACCCCAGTGGTCGAGTAGCTCACGGCAAATGTCGACCACCATCGCGAACACGGACCGGTATCCTTCGCTCAACCTATGAATGGGGGTGAGCTGCCCATGTGTTTGCACGCAGATCCCGAATTTGGGATGATTTTCAAGATGATCATCGTCGCCAATTGGAAGAATTGTTCTGACGGTGCGCGCAACCGCTTCAAATCGAGCTCCTTTGAGGCCAATCAGCCAATCTGAAGGATCAGGAATTGGCCGAAGAGGATCGAACAGGCTTCGGATCCGCTCGCGAGGAGCTGCATTCCTATTTCCTTTCGTTGGTGCAAAATAGCGGTGAGGTCCATATCCGAGTACGATTGCAGTCTGGTCAGTCGTTCCGTCCAGCACTCCCTGAATAGGGTCGTAGTGGAATTCGGCTGTCGCGCCGGTAGAATGGAACGACAATCCGACACTTATCGGCTCCTCGCCTAATTGGTCCCAGCCGTCTCTCCTAATGCTGTGCGCGAGCTCGCTGTAAGGGATCTGCAGTGCACTGGCCTCACGTGTGCCAACCAGCGCCAAGGCAATTCCAGCTAGACAGGTTGACTTACCAACTGCATTTTCACCGAGGAGCATAAGACAGGGAGCGCCAGAGCGCGATGCTCGCTGTGGCGGGAGAGAGAGCTCGAGGTGATCAACTGCCTTTAGATTTGCGATTTCGATACCAGCCAGTTCGTACTTGGCAAGTGTGGGCACCGGCACCAATTCGGTCTCGACCTGAATAACCTCGCGAGATGCGGCAATCGAAACTTGCACTCTCTCAGCACGAATTCTGCGCTCGCGGGCTTCATCTGCACTACGAAGCTGCTCGAAGGATTCTTGAAACCGATCTCGGGCGTCAGAATCTGTCGCACGCAGGAGACGTTCAAGTTTGCGTTCGAGATCGGGGCCATTGCCCAGGTGCGTGGGGGCAAGTCCATACTCGTTGACTGACCGTCTGATAACATCACGTCGTGCTGCGATGAACGGACCATTTTCTAGCAAGCCACGTACACGATAAGGATCGAACGACATGACGACTTCTCTCCATCGGTGCCATGTTTCGTCAATCGCCCTACGTCGCGCCGCCACTAGATCCGGTCTGTTCAACTCAAGAAGCCGAATTGTTGTCTTGCCCTTTCCCGACTTCGGTGCGCAGTATCCACCCACTAGGAACTCAAGGTGAGCAGCTGGTGCCTCCCGCGTCGGATCAACAATAAGATTCCTTTCTCTCTTACGTACTTCGTCAAGCGTCGCTAGAAAGGCTGCACGGCGTCCCCGGACTGGGAACCAGCGGCCCTTTGCTTTTGAACAAGCTGGGCAGGCGATAAAAAGGTTCAGCCAGTCGTATGCAAGCCAGGCATAATGGTCCTTGTCATCAGTCGGCAGCACCTCCAGGGGCTCAGCTGTCGGCCTGAAGTGATGCAATGGTGTGTCGTGCGGAACTTCTGACTCGCAGTAGGCACATCGTCCGTTAAATTCGTGCCAGACTGGAGAGATCACTGCACGGTTATGAAAAATATCATCGTTGATTGGCGCACGGCGCTGCCGCCGCTCTCGCTCCGGTCGCCTTAGCCAGTCCAGCAGCAGTTGCTTTGGCTCTTCGACCAGATGTACGAACTCTGTTGGTACTGGACCTCTGTGGATCCTAAGCATCGCCGCCCCCGTCTTCTTCAGCCGCTACAATTATTAGCATGGTCACTGGCTGAAAAGTGCGGCTTTGCCAATAAGCCAAATGAACGAAGCTATAGGATCTAGTGACCGGGAACTGGCAATTGCCAGACAGGGTTTACTAAGGATCAAGATCCTCTCCGCGGATTTCTCGCGCGATTCGCTCAGCAGTCATTCTCGCCTTGCTCTTCGACTGCAGCTCACACTCCCAAGCGGTGTAGACGCGCCAGCCGAGGTCCCTTAGCTCTCTTGCGACGCGGGTGTCGCGGGCAACATTCCGATCAAACTTCGACTTCCAAAAATCGGTGTTTGATTTCGGCGTCGTGGCGACATTGCAGCCGGCATGCCGGTGCCAAAAGCAGCCATGGACGAACACGACGGCGCGAAAGCGCGGGAAGACAAGGTCTGGCTTGCCCGGCAAGCGGGAGTTGTTCAGGACATAGCGCAACCCAAGCCGATGCAGCTCCCGCCTCAGAGCAATTTCGGGCGAGGTATCCTTGGACCGGATCCTCGCCATTCGTTCTGACCGCTCCTTTGGAGAGAGGAAGTCAACCATCGACAGCTAGCCCCGACCCTCCAAGGATGCAATGAGCTCATAGAATGGCAAGTCCTGGATGACCTGACCAGGTGTGTCGAACGACTTGTAGAGGCACTGATGGTTAGGTAGCGCTTTCACACGCTCAGCCATCTCCGCGGCCGAGCTCGCTAAGCCAAGAGCGCCGAGCTCCACTGGAGTGACATTTGGAACCTTGTGTACGAACCAGGTTAGCAGAGGTTCCCGATAGTCTGTAGCGTTTACCTTGAAGTGCCTCAAGTATTGGGACGCTAGGATAACCCCACATCCGAATTCCCGGCCTTGCAGGAGCAGCTTGCGCAGCACGTCGAACTCATAACGCATGATGTTATCCGCTTCGTCGACGAGCAGATAGGAGTCGATCGCTCGCAGCTGCGGGCTCGTTCCAATGAACGGCCGCTTAGGCGTCCGAAGCATGTTCTCGTAGAACATATTTAGCATGATGGCGACTAGCATGTTCTTACTGCGATCATCCTGCCCTAAGGCATCAAGCGAGACCACGACCACGCCATCCAAAAAGTCGTCAAATGGTCGAGTTTTGGTTATGTCTCGTTCGAAGATTTCCATGTCAACAAGGTCGTCGATGATGGACATCGGTGCGTCCGACTTGCCTTCTAGCAAGGTAGCATAGGCAGAATGCACGTCGTAAATGGTGGGAGCACCTTGACCGGTCTGCGCATCGTAGGCAGACCTGACAGCCCGCTTAAGTTTGTCCCGCTGCACCGGTCCTATTCCGGAGTAGATCTTATCGAGAACATCGGTGAAGAACCTAAACCGATCCAGCCAGGGTGTCGTCGACTCTTCTATTCCACTGGTATCGAAGATGTTCAGGGGAAGGCGATGTGGCCTCACGACGCGTGCACCGGTTGCGCTAACAAAGTCCAGGCTGCTGTAGTCGCGCTTATAGTCGAAGATGAGAATCCGCGGTGTAATTCCGCGATTCCATGGTGCAGAGGAGGCAATTTGATAAACTAGAGACTTTAGGAGCTGGGTCTTGCCGGTGCCGAGGTCCCCAACCACACCCATGTTCAACTGGTTCAATCTAGTATCTGAGAGCGTAAGCGAGACTTGCCGGCGTTCAAACCCATCGACAACCCGGCCCAAGGACAGCTTGATCCCGGTGTCTGGCATAGGCACTTGATTTAGCGCGACATTCGCTTCTGACTTAGAACTAGATGGCATATCGCCATCGGTGGCCCCAGTTTTCGTTGGAGGTTCTGGACGGATAGATGCACCACCGCCAGGCGCCACTGGACCAGTGTCGTTTGCACCTCCCTCGGGGTTTTCGGCATCTGGCGCAGCGCCAAGCCCCCAGTCACCGACCTTTGCGCGGACCCTGTCGTAAAAGGCTTGTGAGTCCCCGGCGATGATACGCCCAGCATCATCCGCGCTGATGGCGATCGTCTCCTGGAAACCGTCGATGTCATGATCGAACGCGTCGCTGAACAACGTACTATCCACAACAATAAGGCGACCGCTATTGTCAACCGTGATCGCACTATCATCGCTTAGGACGGCGTTAGCAATCCGCTCATGGAATGCGGCCCAGTCATCGGATGTGCCAGCTAGATCCTGATGCTGACTATAGACCCTCATGCCGAAGCCAATCATCGATAGAAGTAGGTGCTGGTATGCGAGTCTCCAAGCAGACAGCTGGCCAGAATGGGCGGCAAGTCCCTTTAGGAGGTTCGCAAGTGAGGCGGCCTGACCAAGTGCATCCCGTATTTCGCCGGATGAGAGTTGGGATCCAAGGCGGCATTTCACTTCGACTGGCGTCAGGTGAATCCGAACCTTATCGCCGCGAAGCATGATCCCAACTACAAGTAGGTCAGGGCGGGCCAGCGTGGAGTCGGTGCGGTCTCTGTTCAATGCCCGGGAGAGGTCATCGAGGTATCCGCGGAATGGATCGACCGGCACGACGAGCGCGATTGTTGGCTCGTCAGTACTGCCGCCAATGACGGGTAGCAGGCTGTTGGCACTTGCTTGGGGACGGAATCTGTCCTGGAGGAGGCGGGCAGCCACAAATAGGCCAAGGTCTCCCGTGGCGCCTGTATCATCCCCTGCAAGCCCCCTAATGGTAGGAATGCCGCGCCTCGCCACCTCCAGAAGGATCTTCTCTACCTCGGCGTCTGCAAGACTATCACATCCTGGTAGGCGGGACAGCACCCTTTTCAAGCCATCCTTGTCAGACGGTTTCACCCGCGAAAGGAGATAATAGCCATTCGTATCTCCAGCGCGCTGTGAGTAGGAGGGCAGGTCGTAGTCCCATAGGTATGATTGAGGAAGCCATCCACCAAGGAAACAAGCTGGGTCCACGGCCGAAGACGACACTGCGACGAAATCTGTCTTCTTGTCATCAAGCATCTCAGTGACAGCGTGGATGTTAGGCGCAAACCGAAGGCCAACAATGCGGTCCGCAGCGTTCTCCATTGTGGCAATACAAGCGGCGACTTTGTCCGCGAGAGGGTCACCTGATGGAGTAGCCGGCCGCGCTTGCCGCGACTCGTTCAGGAATGCGCTCGGAAGCTGGCGACGAACGCGATGGCGGATCAGCCCACCTGCCCCAAGCGGCGAGAGTGTCGGTGTTTCCGAAGCCTCTGGTTCGGAGGAGTCGAGTTGAGCAATTATGCCGAGGTCAAGGCCCATGTCCGTCGGATGGCCTGCATACCAACGGACATGATTTCGGGTGTCCTCCGAGAGATTGGCAACTGCGGCCTCGTCTGGTCTGAAGGCCTCGTCCCGGATATCGAAGATGTCGAGGCGGCGTCGCCCGGAGGCTTGATGCCTAGTTGACTTATCAGTTTCAGCATATTGCGAGCCTGACCATGTAACGAGGCCTTCGTTGCAAGCATCTGTGGCGCCACCAGCGCTTGTCACGACTACCCGTATGAGCGGCTTGGCACAGAGAACATTGGAGACGTCGTCGAGTGCCCGACCGACTTGAGCTGCACTGAACCCCATGGATAGGCCGCCTACAGAAAGGCCAAAGGCAGCATCAAACGGCGGCAACTTGGAACGGTCCGCTAGAGCTCGCAGTCTGGTACCATTCCAGAGCACTGACCAGTAGTCGGTATTGCACTCGACAGAGAGGAATGGGACATAATCGATCCCCTCCGGCGACACGAGAGGCATTCGGAGAATGTCGGGTACCATCCCGGGGTTGAGGACTCCTGCCGCGGGACATGGATGGCTCCCGGTTGCGGCATCGTACATCACCCCTTGAGCGACCGCGTGCCAGGCCAAGCGGAGCGGGTGAAGCGGCGACAACAGGATTGCATCGGGGACACGAGACAGACTGCGTCCCCCAGCCTCGAGGGATGCGATGGCAACAACATCGACCCACGAGGCAATTTCGGGGCTTGCTTTGAACCAATCAACATAGGCATCGAGATACTGCTCGACTAGCGCCGGAAAGCTTTCATGCTGGCGAAGCCACTGTCCGAGCGGCGCAGACTCAATGAGCCCAGCCTGATCATCCTGGCTACGAACTAGCGAGGCGAGTTCAGTCCGCGCGGAGAGAAAAGCCTCGGGCGGGGCGAAATGGCTTGCCGGTGGGCGCGGGTCTTTCAGAAAACGTCCTCCTGATATTATTCGGCCGGATTCTTCTCCCCATTTTGGTTGCATCCAATGGTCGGCGTAGTCCTCCGCGAGCACTATTGGTAGGAAGGAGCGAGAAACATCTTCATCCTGCAGCATCCAGCCCTGAAGGCTACTGACTCGAGCGCTCCTGTTTAACTGGACAACCGATTTAGCGCCCGAAGGATCTATTTGGCGCCGGTTCAGTTTGATGAGGCGCTCAAACTCACTTCGACACCCCTCCTCAACGACGTCTTCGCACGTAAGAAACGCCCGGCAAGTCTCGGAAACGGATTTGCCGTTGGGGAGTAGGCGCTTGAACGGGATATCAAGTTGGTATGAGGCATCGGCCTCGAGTTCAAGCTGATGAACGCCAGGCCGTGCCTCCCTGAGCACTAACTCATGGCTTCCCTCACCACCGTTGCCCTCCCCACCAGCTGTACCAGTTGCATGAGTTCCGACGCTCGCGCCCGGTGATAGGAAAATTAGGATTTCGTATCGTCCGGGTCCGGGCAACGAAAGATTGGTCTCCCAGTCTGCCCCACGTGTCCGACGCGCAGGCGCCTTCGGCGCAGTGATTTTCCTTGCTAGCCGGCAAGCTACGAAGATCCCAGGTGCCCAGGAAGCAAGGGAAATTACCTTGATGGTACCCGTTCGATGGTTGTCAGCGCTGGCCTTGTATTGGATTGGAGAACGGTGCTGTGGAGGGGAGCTGTCGGTAAACGTTTCTTTGTCTAATATGCTCAGCTCGGCTGGGAAACCGGCAGAGCTCTTGCCGGGAGTACGGTCTAGTCTAACAGGTATCGGGACGCCCCCCTGCGAGTCGACCTTAATCCGTAGCTCAACCTCGCGCTCAACGAGAAGCGGCATACCCTTTGATGGTGGTAGCAAGGGGTCGTTACACTCGAGTCGAATATCGCCTGCAATATCCGGCTCGTCACTCAGGAGTTCTGCCCAGAGTTCAGCCGTGAGTCCTGACCACCATCCTGGAGGATCAGCCAAGTCGAGGCCCTGATCTGGTGCGTAGAACGCCTCAGGTGCGCGCTCAAGCGCAGTCGTTATTTCGCATCTTGCGCGAATGTGCGACCGAAAGGCCTCAAGCCAACCTTTCTGCTCCGTCGTGGCGGCCTCAAAGGCAAGGGCAAGACCGGAGCGGAAACCCTCTGACAAAGCTTCAGCAACACCATCAAGGCTTGATTGCTGCAGGCGAGCTGACAGTTCATCACCCGCCGTTGGAGGAACCCCGCAGGCGAGACTAATCGCCCGCGCAGGGTTCGCCGCGCCGGCGACTGCAAATATACGGGAGATAAGTCGCCAAGCTGCTCGGCGGCCATTTTTTCCTTGATCGGCGTCGTCAACAGCACGCAACGCCCTCTGGACAAGCTCGCTTGCCTCATCCAGCTGACTTCCGTTGATCTGTGTCGCACCAAGAGCAGCTTCTACTGTCCGTTGGATGAAGGGATCAGACCACCACTTGTCAAACTCCACGCCACTGCCGTTGCTCTCGGCGGCAATCCCGAACTTATCCGCCGTCGACTCCACCGACTTGATGTCATGCAACCCTGGCGGGGCAAGTGCGAGGTAGCTCGGTTCGGTTGGAGAATTCCTTACATCCATGAAATGACGCTCATCGCAACGACCCGAGGCGCCGATGGACGGGTTAGCTTCATCAGGCTGGAGTTCCGGAACGCGCAGGAGTATTGGCACACCCGCAAATGAACTATCTGAGACTAGAGCCTCGTAGACCGCCTCAAGAATCTCGAGAGGTGGTCCACTGAATATCAGGCGTATCTCACCTGCAGCATGTCCACTCGCAATCTCCGCCGCTCGAGATCGGACTATATCGGCGAGCCAATTCGATAGGTTGCTCATTTGCTAATGCCTTAGTGACCTGGGCGAAGCTGAGGAAAAGGAGGCACCAAAAGCATGCCACTCTCGGCATCAGGGCTGTCCAACACAAGGCCGAGCGTGCGCAGTTGGTGACCAAGATCGTTTTGAGCGATATCCCGATGGTCAACGATGATCCCGTACGCGGCCATATGCTGAGTGAGGCGGTGGACGGACCGCGGGCCTGTTAGGCCAGCGAGCGAACAATGAACAAGAGCCAGTACGGCCACTGGCCCAGGCATACAGACCCATGGACTAGAATTCGTCGCCCCTTGCTTTCGCAGCGCGTAGCCTTGATCATACCCACGAAGGATTGGGTTTGCTGCCTGACGTTGGTAAAGGACATGGCGAGCAAACTCCATGATATTGGCTCCCACCCCCTTCCGGCAAAGCAGAACCCGCGCATCTCGGTCTGCTAGGTCATCAACAATGTCGATAACACTGGCCAGTTTCGAACGATTGTCTCCGATATGCTTGCAAAGAGCAGAAACAACAGCGGCTGACGAGAGCTTGCGTGAGAAGGGTGCCCCAATGTCCTCAAGTTTCCATAGGACAGTGTTCATGCCGAGGCGAGCACGAAGATACTTAGATGTCCGATCCTTCAGCTCGGATACCGCTCCAACCCCATAGGTGAGATAGTTCAGCTCCCTAGGATAGATCTGGGGCCGAACGTCATCCGGTATCATGTCTCCATTCATCGCGAGTCGTAGCAAATTCCAGATCATACTTTGAACTTCGCAAAGCCAGACCACATGCGCGACGCACGCGATACGGATCAACGCCTCAAGCAAACTGGTCCATTGACGCCGCGTCATCAACGGCTTAGCGGCGATTATAGCAGAAAGGTCTCGTGTGAACTGCCGAGCTGGAGAAGTCAGTCCATCGAGTTCACCGACGGGAAGGCACTTGGCGTCGTCCGGCCCGGGAATCAGACATTCGCGCCCCCAGGCTGTCTCTGTCCATGCAGAGAGCTCATCCCGGAGGAAACGAGCAAAAACGTCGTCGTCATCATGGACGCCCAGCGCAACGAAGAGTTCGCGCCAGATAGCCTCGGCATGGGCCTCATTTTCGGAGCCTAGCCAAATCATTCTTCGGATTAGGGTTCCAGCTGGCCAGGGGTTGCCGGCAAGTCGCGCAGAGCCAGAGAATATCGCTGTCTCGCCGACGAGTGGTGATACCTGTACGAACCTCTTTGTTGATTGATTCTTCAGCTTTGGGCTTTCTAGCACGTCATGCAGCAAGGCGTGAAATGGCTCGGCCTCGAGCGCCGCACTTTGTGGTTTCGTTCCCCGATCTCGACGTTGGCCGACCACTCTTTCCAGCTCGCGTCCTTTGGTCGGAACCATGCCCTCGCTCAGGTTCTCTATGCCTATTGTGCGATAGAGGCCTGCGACGAGGACCTCTGAGTTTGCATACTCAGGAGCTGGTATCAGCGAAAGTGCGGAGCCTATGTAGGAGGAGTGCGACTTGGCCCATGGGGAGTCCCGGAATTCTGCAAGGCTCATCGACGCCCTCCGCGTTTCGAAGAGGCAAAGCGGCCCCGATACCGCTCGATTGTGGTTCCCTCGCCAAGCAGAATTGTCGGTCGCTCTCGCACATCTCGATCTCTAACTATCGAGCCAGCCATTCTTGCTCGAGTGGTATCGAGCAGCGCAAGGACACTGCGCGGGAGTGATGCAGGCGAGAGCCCTCGCTCGAGATCGCTAACAGCCTTGAATAAGTCGTAGGTAAGCGCAATCGGCTGAGCCAATACTCCAACCTCAACGTCCAGAAAACAGATTGACGGAAGGGGGCGCCCTATATGCGACGACTCCCTAGGCACCACACGCCGGCGAGGGACTACAAGTACCGCCCGACTGCGGGGGGGGCGGCAGTGGCTGGCCAAAAGTTGTAGTTAGAGAAACATTGAAGTTTCTGTCGTCGTTAAGCAAATCCTCGACTTGATTTGCAATCTCCCGGAGATCATGGCCCCGGCCATCTGCATCCGCGACTACTCTTCGAAACGCTTCAAGCGTAGTGCCATCCGGTACGATGCCATGACGCACCCCCACGCTCCGCCTCGTGATACGACATGAAAAGTCTCGCACGATGCGCTGAATCCGGCTCGCTGCCGTTGGGCGTTTGCGCCGCACTGTAGGATTGGATAGGAGCTCGTCAAGCTCAGAGAGACGCCCCAGGAGTGTGCGCTCATTCTGTGAGAGCACCCGGTAATCCGACGCAAACTCTAGCCCTTCCCGAACTGAACGACTGAAACGAACATCAAGTTCGCCAAGAGTTATTGACACGCCCCGCAGTACTACCTCGTCGTCTGGCGACGACATAGCTGGATCAAGAAGGTCGACGAAGCTCTCCAGCAATGGCGCAATGGTCGCTGGGACATAGCCGCTAGCCCGAGATTGTAGAAAGAAATAGAGACCCATCGCAGTGTTGTCGCCCTGAAGCCCGAGCTCCTTGATGTCCTTAAGCAAGGACCCTACGAGTCCGCGCCCCCACCGATGGAAAAGTGCGTGCTGGTACTGGGCGGCAACAAGCCAGAATAGCGCCCCAGATACATCTCGCTTGGGCTTTCCTCGGAGTTGTGCCTGCTTATCGGCCTCCACTAGGGCTGCGGCCCACTCGCAAGGGTCGACAGGGGCTCCCCGCTGGCTGGTCCCGTTTCCGGCAAGCAAGTAAGAGGTTAGAGAGAATAGATCCCTGAATGCCCAGCGCTTACTCGTACCTAGCTCGAACCAGCGCAGCATCCGTAATAGCGACTCCGTTTCGCGCCGACCAGCAAGAACCTTCCGGCTGCCGCAGAACGGACATGCGCTACCCGCAACACAGGTCCCGGCCTCGCGCCAATGCGCTGGATTGAGTGCCCGTTGCAAGATTACGGCCGCAGGCGCCTCACTCCCGTTGTCAGTTCGTTCTATCAACGACTCAGCATCCATCGGCCACACCGCCACGTTTGGATAGCCGTGGAGCGGCCAACAGGACGGAGCGTCCGGCGTGAGGCTCACCGCCCGAACTACGGTCTCAAGAAAGTCTTGGGTCTGCGATAGCCCAGAGTCGATCGCGTGGATCATCGCCTCGTCGAGTACACCGCGGTTCACACAACAGAGATAGACAGCCTGTGGCCCGGACGAGATGGCTTTCTCGACTTCTTCGGTGAGCAGGCTTGCCACCGATCGCCCACCCTCCACCACGGATGCATCCTGAACAATTTCGATCCGAAGTTCTCGGCGTGAACGGGCAAATTCTCCTGCCTCGACACGCACTAGCCGAGGCACCTTACCATCGGGTGGATGGTAGAAACGGGCTAGAGCATTCGTAAGGTGCCCTTCACATCCTAAAGCACCATCTAGCGCGACCATCGTTGTCTCGATAGCCTCGGTTTTTCCGTTCCCGGGGCCACCAACAAGGAGTACAACGTGCGGTGTGGAAAGGTCATTAGCCGCTATTCGACTTACCCAATCATGCAGGCGGGCAAGGAGATTGGTTTCGAAGATGCCCTTGCCAGGACGACCACTACTCGAATCGAACAAGCGGCGGACACCTCCGCCGCGGTGCCCAGCCCAGTCAAGTAGGCCAGCCGGGAAGAGTGTTGCACCCTCGCTATCATGAGTTTCGGTCGAACTGGTGGGCGTGGAATTCAATCGCTGCATTTCTAGGCTGCCATCGAGTCTGCGCTAGCTGCGGACATAAGATATTCTAGGAGCACCTCGCCCCACATCTCGGCAATCAAAGGGGGAACAGCATTAGCGACTTGAGTGAACCGTGGGACCTCGTGTGCACGGCGCTCGCCCCCGGTCGTGTACTTGCCCTGAAAGGCGAACCAGTCGGGAAATGTCTGAAGCCGTGCATTTTCTCGCACAGTGAGCGTCCGCGGCTCGGAATAGTGCAGCAAGTCGTCGGGCATGCTTGTGACTGTCGGCGCAGCTTTCGCAGGGTCAAGAACACGCGTCGCCATCTTCTTGATACCATAGCGATCGCGCATCTCGCGATTAAGCTGCACGTTCAGCCGGCCCACTGACTTACATTCTTGGATAATCTCGGCGAAGCGCTCCACTATATGCGGCCGGTGCCGTGCTAAACGGGTGTCCGGCACGATCCCATCATAGTCGTCCCTCATCACGCGCTGGTAGAAGGTTCGAGGCCGAGCAGTACGTAGCGCCTCATAGCCGTTTGAGTCAGGGCACGGACCGACCTTCGCGTATTCTCGCTCAAGGTCAGAAATGGCCTGCTTGCAAGAGACGCTTGCACGCAACCCCCTCTTCCGCAGGAAACGAACTTTTGATGCTTGCAAGCGAGCGAACGGATCTTCTGGGCGGGGGATCCGCTTACCTTGCCACTTCTTTCGCATCCCTACTAGGAAAAAACGGGGCCGTCGCTGTGGCACGCCAAACGAGGAGCAAAGGATAGTAGTAGCGAAGACGTGGTAGTGAGCTTCTAGGCGAGCAATCAGCTCATTGGCAAAGTTCCGACCATCAACATTGTCATCCGCACTGACAAAGTCATAGGTCATACCTCGAACATTCTCGATAAGGACCATCCTCGGGCAGACAACCTCTACAAACTCCAGATAACGCTCTACCAGTTCGTTACGCGGGTCTCCCAACCTCCGTCGACCGGCACTTGAAAAGCCCTGGCACGGCGGCCCTCCGGCAAGGAGGTCGATTTGCCCCTTGAGTTTGGCAATCTGCCTGCCATGCGACTCCATGAGGGACTCGATAGTCCAAGGTTTCTGGTCAAGCCATTTCGGCCAATTGTACGGGTAGCGCGCGCCGGGATCTATCAGATTGGTCTTCAAGGTGCTGAAGGCGAATGAGTCCTTCTCGATCGCAAACATGCCGCGCCACCCCGACCGCAACAGGCCTAGGCTCAGGCCTCCACAGCCAGCGAAGATATCAATGAAGACAGGTCTATTGTCTGCGCCGCCCGCGCTCATTCCCGGTTTGCCCCCACTCCGATTCAAGCCGGGTAGAGTATCGCTAACCGTACGCTGGCCGCCAGATACGAATGGGGCTTTAAGCACGCCTTACACACAGGTAAATGGCGCCCCACATCGATCCAAGCCTCAGGAGGGATTACCGATCGCCTCCTCCTAGGCGTATTTTCACAAAGCTCAGATGCAAGGATTCCCAAGGGATCAGCGCAGATAATCAATTTTTGGATTTTTTTGGTTGTTTTCCCGAACCCGGAAACTCATACCAGACAAGCTTTTCTTGGCTCAATACGATTTTCCGGCCTTCTTTCTTTTAGGTGGCGAATGAACACCTGTCGCAGGGCATCGCACCTGATGATAGCTGCGAGCTGCGGATCGCTCACAGAAATTCGGTCCTTTTACGGTTCGCACAAGTTCCGATGGGGCCCCCTAAGCCTGGGGGGGTATCTCACAAAAAATTCAATGGTTCCCTTTTCTTTATGTCGGTGGAAGTTCGATTCTTCGAGACGACGAACCAGATCGTACAGCGGGGCTACGTCTAATCCAGGGAACACCTTGTCTAAAAGAGGGACATGGGCCGTGCGGCCCATGCCCTGTCTTTGCTCAACGGACCGAGACAGAGCTGATAACAGCGATCACGCAATCACAAGCTCCACCCATCTGTCAGGCGGCCTCATCCCATTCCGTTATCACGTGATCGCTGTTATCGCGACTAGTGTATGCCTTTGCTTCAGCCCCACAAACGTATCCGCCTTTCCCGACCTTCTCCACCTCACCAGTTTTTGCCATTTTGCTGAGGAGCTGTCGGATATTGTTGCTTTGAACCCCGAGCTGGTCCGCAATCTGGGCTGGCGCCATGGGTCCTCCCGCGCTTTCCAGCAGGGCGAGGATAGCCTGACGTTCATCGCTGCGCCGAACCTCTGATGCCGACCCGAGTGCTATCCAGGCACCCGTCTGGCGTTCAAAGGATACCGCTGTCTCAATTTCCTCGATGTCTCGCCCCCTGGCGTAGAGCGTCTTCCCTGAACCGTTGCTATCCAGAATCAGCACAGTATCAGCGGCTCCTGTGAACCCAGTTGTGCCGGACACCGTGTCGAACGGGTCCTCGGCGCCCATCTTCCGAACATGGTGCACAATCAAGACTCCTATGCCGGCCTTATCAGCAAGCTGCTTGAGCGGAGACAAGGCTCGGTAGTCAGCGTCGTATTGTGTATCGCTATTATTCCGTTGGGGCCGGATCTTGCTAAACACATCGATGATGACCAAGTGTGCATCCTTGGTCGTGCGGACCCAGTCGCTAATGGCCTCGATCCCTCCGCTATCCAGGCTAGGGCACTGGGTATCAATATAAAGCATCTCAGGCCTAATGCTCTCAGGGAGGAGCTGCTTTAGTCTCCGCTGCAATCGTCGTTCGTTATCCTCAAGAGCGAGGTAGAGCACGCTGCCCTGCTTAACCGGTATAGACCCGAGAGCCTGCCCACCTGTGGCTATCGCTACTGCGATACCTAGCGAAAGCCATGACTTTCCAAGCTTTGGCCGACCTGCCAGGATTGACAGCCCTTCGGGGATGCAGCCTGGAACAATGTAGCTTACCGGCGGCAAGTCCTTGAGCAGGAGCTCGGCTGCGGTCTGCCGACCGAGCTCCTTGACCTGCCGCGCGAGGTGGGCCTTCGCTCCATTGAACCCATGGACATCGTCATTGTCATGCTGAAGGATGTCGGTCGTCATCAGCATCACACCGCCTCTGACTTGGCCCAGGGGAGAGTCGAAAGCCACGTCTCAAAGTCCCGGACAAGGATTAGGGTGCGTCGGCCAAGCTTTCGCGCTTTCAGGCGTCCCGCTTTGATCTCTCCATAGACAACAGTGCGGCAGACGCCGCTCATTTCCACGACATCGGCAATGCTGTAGCAAAATCTTTCGTCCATTGAACACCTCGTACATTCACCGGGAACCGCCCCGGCTCATGCACGACACATGGACCAACCTGCCTCGCAGAATTAGCCTATACGATTAATCTGGCGTTTCGTTTTCGGTGCCCTGATTTTTCTTGGGTCGACGGCCCGGCTTCGACCACGCAGCTGCACCGGCATCTTGCACTGCCTTGTCCCATGCGCCTATCGCACCACGTTCACTCAAGCCTGGGAAACGCGCCTTAGCTATCTTAATGGCTTCGCCCTTGGTCATTGTTGGGAAGTCAGGCGACGCTCGCATCATGCTGCAAAAATACCGACAAGCATCGCTTACCGCTTTTGATATACCGACAGGGATTGACTCCTTCTCCGGCCACCTCTTCAGGATCTCGTCCCGCTCAGCCCGGATATCCTCGTAACGTGAATGGAACGGGTTGGTGCTGGTTGGCCTGATATCTGTTAGGATACCGTCACGACTGAAATCGATATTGTAGTCAATCCAATGAGTTGGATCGATTGCAATGAAGTCCCGCTCGCCCCGGCAGCGACCGTAGAATACCAGCTGTCGTCTTTTCAAGCGCTCACTCAAGGCCTGTCTGGCCTCTAGAAAGCGGCGAGTTCCGTCGTCGACCTCTTTCAGAGTCTCGCGCAACGGCCCGCGCATCGTTCTCGCAGTCTTCGGCCGATGGTCGGAGGTTCGGGCTCGCGCGGCCTGAGCAGACGTTCTAACTAGAGCATTTTTCGGCGAAGTGGATCCGGTTCGTCGTCAAAAATGCGGCACAACAAAGAAGAGAGCTGATTCCACGCCAGTGGAAAGAGCTCTAGAGCGGTTTGGGGTTGAACGGAATCGGAAGATCTGACTCGATAGTGGTCAGGGGCGTGAGCACAGAGGCTCGCCATGACCACACCGTTATCTCAGGACCTGCGCCGGCGCATCGTGCGGGCCGT
>JAEWKH010000005.1 GCA_023386155.1 Pseudomonadota bacterium | reverse complement strand
GCCGACCGGCAGGCCCGCTCCCTGCCCCGACACTTGTGACGCCTCGCGAAGCGCGTCCCTCGTCGGGCGGGGATGGGCAATGATATAGCCGAGCTTGCCCTGCCTGTCAAGAACAAAGTGAGAACATTGTCCCGGGGCGGGCCGACAGCTCTCCTCCCCCTTGTGGGGAGGAGGGGGAGGTGGGGGTGTGGGCGATAGCCTATCAAGGAGTGGCGCCGACACCCCCACCCCGGCTGCTGTCGCAGCCACCCCTCCCCACAAGGGGGAGGGAAACAGCGCCTCGCCTCGCATCGCAGGATGAGCTGGACTCTCAGATGAGACCTGCGCGGAAAGCAACGACACCCTCATCGGCACCGGCCTTCCCTCACCCCGACCCTCTCCCGCCCGGGAGAGGGAGTGGCGACGCGCCTCACCGAATGGGAAAGATGCCACAGAAATCGGGTGTCACCCTCCTGCCCGGCTCGCTAGGATGAGGGTCAATCAGGATGATAGCCATGCTCGATACCTTGCGCGACATCACCATCGAACCGGGCGCCATCACCGTGCCGGACGAGCCCCATTCCGATTACGAGCGGGTGCGCCGGATCATCGCGTTCATCTCGCAGCGCTGGCGCGAACAGCCCTCGCTGGAGGCGATCGCCGACCATGTCGGCCTGTCCACGACCCATGTGCACCACCTCTTCCGCCGTTGGGCGGGCCTGAGCCCGAAGGCGTTCCTGCAGGCCCTGACCCTCGACAACGCCAAGGCGCTGCTCGCGGATTCGGCGAGCGTGCTCGATGCCACCTACGAGGTCGGCCTCTCGGGTCCCGCCCGGCTGCACGACCTCTTCGTCACCCACGAGGCGATGACGCCCGGCGACTACAAGGCAGGCGGGGCGGGTCTCACCATGCGCTTCGGCTTCCACCCCTCCCCGTTCGGCGAGGCGGTGCTGATCGCGACCGAGCGGGGTCTGGCGGGCCTCGGCTTCGTGGATGACGGCGACCGGCAGGCGGCGCTCGCGGACCTGACCCGCCGCTGGCCCAGGGCGACTTACGTCGAGGACGGGGCCGCCACCGCGCCGCTGGCGAAGCGCATCTTCAACCCGACGCAATGGCAGGCGGAGCAGCCCCTGCGGGTGGTCCTGATCGGGACGGATTTCGAGGTCCGGGTCTGGCAGACCCTGCTGCGCATCCCCCGCGACAAGGCGACCACCTATTCCGACATCGCCCGCCACATCGGCAAGCCCGCCGCCTGCCGGGCTGTCGGCGCGGCGGTGGGCAAGAACCCGGTCTCCTTCGTGGTCCCCTGCCACCGGGTCCTCGGCCGCTCCGGCTCGCTCACCGGCTACCATTGGGGGCTGACGCGGAAACAGGCGATCTTAGGGTGGGAAGCGGGGCGAAGTTCAGCCCTTGAAAAGATCTAGACACAATATAATATTATATTGTGTCTAGATCTTCGGGAACCACCCTTTGATACGATTCTTTGAAGCATTGGCAGAACATCTTTTTGAACGCTTTGTATTCATACCTAGATGGCTTAAACTTATCCTTGGAAAAATAATAGTAATAATATTTATTTTGATTTTGTTAGCTGCTTCTATTCATAATATTTATTCATTACTTTACTATGGCTTGATCTACTACAAACCTCGTCATCACAAAGGCGAATGGATCGCTTATGCGGATCATCCCATCGCTTTTCCTATATGGACTGTATTTTATCTCCTCCCATGGATTGTTTTAGGTCTCTGCATTTATCGCCATTACAGCTCGAAACGAGCCCACAAAAGGTCAGCCTTTAGGCTGTTTGTAGACGGATCTGGGCCGGCCCCGATAATGCGCACGTGGAAACCTGGACAGGATTCAAACCAGAACGAGAATTAGAATTTTCTGTTCATCATTTAAGGGCGTCTGTGCGGCAGTACCCTAGCTTGAGAGGTATAGACCGGTCGGGGAATTTCCTGGCCGCCCATACCATCATACTGAATTTTCGAAAGCGCCGCCGTGCTGGGCGGCAGGATTGCGCAGTGCGTGACGTGAAACAGACTGTCGTCGACCTTCTGGTAGGCGCGCCCGCACCAATGCCCGCCACCCGATTCACCGGTGTCCCCAAGCAAAGCCCGGTACTGGATCGTATGGCCTGGCACCGCGATCCATTCGCCATCGACGAACATCTGCACCCCGGTCGGGGTCACCCGGTAAGGCGCCGGCCGGCAATCCTCGTCATGACAGCAGCTGTTGCCCCATGAATCCACCAGGTGGGAATAGATGTCATGGGGTCCGGCCGGCTGGCTGAACCCTATCGAGAGAATGATCGCCGGGAGGAAAAGCCTGATCGACATGGGCCGCTTCCGCATGGGACAGGGTGGCGGCGCTCGTCAGAGCGTCGAGGTGACGCAACGAAATCTTATCCTACCGCAGGATGAGAACCGAGGATACCCGGACGATGTGCGGGTCGGCCTCGGATAAAGCATACCGCACTTATTCGGGCTCTCCCGGAAACTGCCTGTTCCCGTCAGGAATGACCACGCCGTTCAGCTTGCGGGAGGCCCAGATGTGGATGGCGTCGGTCAAATCGACCGGCTCGTCGAGGGAGCCTCCCTTCACGCTGAGCTCGTCCTCCCGCTCCCTGTCCCCGTGCCAGACCCGCGATCCGCAATCAGGGCAGAAGAAACAGGTCAGGGACCGTCCGGAATCGGTCGGACGCGTCCAATGGCCGAGCCTGCCGGTCAGAAGCCGGACATCGGCGCTCTTGACCATCACGGAAATCCCGAAGGCCGAGGCCGATTGCTTCTGGCATTCCCGGCAATGGCAGACATAGATCCCGTGCGGCGGATTGGCGAGTTCGTACCGCACCTGGCCGCACTGGCAGCCGCCCTTCATGGAATATGATCCCATAACCGTCCTTGTCCCGCGAGGATTTCTGCTCCTAGAGCATTTTTCGGCGAAGTGGATCCGGTTCGCCGTCAAAAATGCGGCACACCAAAGAAAAGAGATGATTCCACGCCAGTGGAAACAGCTCTAGATAGGGCGGAACGGCCCGTCATCACCAAATCGCCGTCGCAGGGGGCGCGTCTGCCCCGGCCCGGAGGCTTAGCCGGCTCCCCCATTGCAGCCATGCAACAATCCCGGGATCCGACGAAATGAGGCAATCTAGCCTTCAGGATCGTCTTGCGGCGCTGAAAGCCCGTCCTTATATCAGCGCCAGCAGGGGGCTCGGCTCGGGCTGAGGCGGTCTCCAGCGTTCAGTCATCAACATGGAAGCCATGGGCCGGGCTGCTTTTTGGGCTCGGCGGTCTGCTTGAAAGTGAGGGATCCCGCCATGGGTAAGGTCATCGGTATCGACCTCGGCACCACCAATTCCTGCGTCGCTGTCATGGAAGGCACGACGCCCAAAGTTATCGAAAACGCAGAAGGCGCCCGGACGACCCCGTCCATCGTGGCCTTCACGGACGAAGGCGAGCGCCTCGTCGGCCAGCCGGCCAAGCGCCAGGCGGTCACGAACCCCGAGCGCACCTTCTTTGCCATCAAGCGCCTGATCGGGCGCACCTTCGACGACCCCATGACCAAGAAGGACATGGGCCTCGTCCCCTATCACATCATCAAGGGTTCGAACGGCGACGCCTGGGTCGAGGCCGACGGCAAGCAGTACTCGCCCTCGCAGATCTCCGCCTTCACCCTTCAGAAGATGAAGGAAACGGCCGAGTCCTATCTCGGGCAGCCGGTCACCCAGGCCGTCATCACGGTCCCGGCCTATTTCAATGACGCCCAGCGCCAGGCCACCAAGGACGCCGGCAAGATCGCCGGCCTCGAGGTCCTGCGCATCATCAACGAGCCGACCGCCGCGGCCCTGGCCTACGGCCTGGACAAGAAGCAGTCCGGCACGATCGCGGTCTACGACCTCGGCGGCGGCACCTTCGACGTGTCGATCCTGGAGATCGGCGACGGCGTCTTCGAGGTGAAGTCCACCAACGGCGACACCTTCCTCGGCGGCGAGGACTTCGACATGCGGCTCGTCGAGTATCTCGCGGCCGAGTTCAAGAAGGAGCAGGGCATCGACCTGACCAAGGACAAGCTCGCCCTGCAGCGCCTCAAGGAAGCAGCCGAGAAGGCCAAGATCGAGCTCTCCTCCGCGTCGCAGACCGAGATCAACCTGCCCTACATCACGGCGGACGCCTCCGGTCCGAAGCACCTCGCCATCAAGCTCTCGCGCGCCAAGTTCGAGCAGCTCGTCGACGACCTGGTGCAGAAGACCATCGAGCCCTGCCGCAAGGCCCTCAAGGATGCGGGCCTCTCGGCCGGCGACATCGACGAGGTGGTTCTCGTGGGCGGCATGACCCGCATGCCGAAGATCCAGGAAGTGGTGAAGACCTTCTTCGGCAAGGAGCCCCACAAGGGCGTCAACCCGGATGAGGTCGTGGCCATCGGCGCGGCCGTCCAGGCCGGCGTGCTCCAGGGCGACGTCAAGGACGTGCTGCTCCTCGACGTGACCCCGCTGTCGCTCGGCATCGAGACGCTCGGCGGCGTGTTCACCCGCCTGATCGACCGCAACACGACGATCCCGACGAAGAAGAGCCAGGTGTTCTCGACCGCGGAAGACAACCAGAATGCGGTGACGATCCGGGTCTTCCAGGGCGAGCGCGAAATGGCGGCGGACAACAAGCTGCTCGGCCAGTTCGACCTCGTGGGCATCCCGCCCGCGCCCCGCGGCGTGCCGCAGATCGAGGTGACCTTCGACATCGACGCGAACGGCATCGTGAACGTCACGGCGAAGGACAAGGCGACCGGCAAGGAACACCAGATCCGCATCCAGGCTTCCGGCGGCTTGTCCGACGCCGACATCGAGAAGATGGTGAAGGACGCCGAGGCTCACGCCGAGGAAGACAAGAAGCGCCGCGAGCTCGTCGAGGCCAAGAACCAGGGCGAAAGCCTGATCCACGCCACCGAGAAGTCCATGACGGATTACGGCGACAAGGTCTCCGAGTCCGACAGGCAGGGCATCACGACCGCCATCGACGCGCTCAAGCAGGCCCTGGCCGGCGAGGATTCCGAGGTCATCAAGGCCCGCACCACGGACCTGATGCAGGCTTCCATGAAGCTCGGCGAGGCCATGTACGCGGCCCAGGCCGCGGCCGGCGAAGGCGCCGAGGAGGCCTCCGCCGAAGAGCCCAAGAAGGATGACGTCATCGACGCCGACTTCCAGGAAGTCGACGAAGGCGACAAGAAGAAGCGCGCCTAAAGCGATGCGCACCTTCTGAAGAATTCGGCACCCGGTTTCATGGCCGGGTGCCGTTTTCTTGAAATGGCTTGAAACAACAATGACCGATCAACCGACCGCTTCCTCTCACGATGCGCTGGCAAAGGCTTCAGGAGCCTTTTCCTGTGCAGCGCAGGCGGGACGGTCCGGCAAAATGAAGGAGCGGCCGACCGCTCCCAGGGGCGCCTGACATGTCCAAGCGCGATTATTACGAGGTTCTCGGCGTTTCGCGGACCGCCACCGAGGCGGAGATGAAATCCGCCTTCCGCAAGCTCGCCATGCAGTATCACCCGGACCGCAACCCGGGCGACCATGAGGCCGAGGTCAAGTTCAAGGAGTTGAACGAGGCCTACCAGACCCTCTCCGACGGCCAGAAGCGCGCGGCCTACGACCGCTTCGGCCACGCGGCCTTCGCCAATGGCGGGCCGGGCGGCGGGCCCGGCTTCGGCGGCGACTTCTCCGATTTCATGTCGGACATCTTCGAGAATTTCTTCGGCGAGACCGGACGCGGCGGCCGCGGACGCAGCACCGGCGGGCGCGAGCGCGGCGCCGACATGCGCTACAACCTCGAGATCTCCCTCGACGAGGCCTATAACGGCAAGACCGCCGAGCTGAAGATCCCGACCTCCATCACCTGCGAGGGCTGCTCGGGCTCCGGCGCGAAGCCTGGCTCCAAGCCGAAGGCCTGCCCCACCTGCGGCGGCGCCGGCCGGGTGCGGGCGACGCAAGGGTTCTTCTCCATCGAGCGCACCTGCCCGAACTGCCACGGGCGCGGCGAGGTCATCGACGACCCCTGCGTCCAGTGCGGCGGCGCCGGCCGCGTCACCCGGGAGCGCACGCTCTCGGTCAACATTCCGGCGGGCGTCGAGGACGGCACCCGCATCCGCCTGGCGGGCGAAGGCGAGGCCGGCCTGCGCGGGGGGCCTTCGGGCGACCTCTACATCTTCCTGTCCCTCAAGCCCCATCCGTTCTTCCAGCGCGACGGGGCGGACCTGTTCTGCCGCGTCCCGATCTCCATGGTGACGGCGGCGCTGGGCGGCGAGTTCAGCGTTCCTACCCTCGGCGGCACCGATGCCCTCGTGAAGGTCCCCGAGGGCACCCAGACCGGCAAGCAGTTCCGCCTGCGCGGCAAGGGCATGCCGGTGCTGCGCTCGCGGGACGTGGGCGACCTCTATATCCAGGTTGTTGTGGAAACCCCGCAGAAGCTCACCAAGCGCCAGCGCGAGCTCCTGACGGAGTTCGACCAGGAATGCTCCAAGGAAAACCACCCGGAAAGTTCGGGCTTTTTCTCGCGCTTCCGGGAGTTCATCGACGGCCTGGGCGGATCAACTTAACTTGACGGTCGTTTTCTTTGGGTTCTAAACAGCCAGCGTGATCCGTCGCACAAGGGGTCCTGATCAGTGCTTCAGTCGTTCCAACGGCCCACGGCCCGGAAACTCCCCCTCAAGAAGGATCGCTTCCAGGACGAGGCGCGGTTCCTGCGCTCCTGGCTCGAGCGGCCCCTCGTCATGGGGGCCGTCACCCCCTCCGGCAAGATCCTGGCCCGGACCATGGCGTCCTACGTGGACCCGCGCATCCCCGGCCCCGTCATCGAGCTCGGCCCGGGCACCGGCCCGGTGACCGATGCCCTGATCCGGCGCGGGGTCGCCCAGGACCGCCTCGTGCTCGTCGAGTACAATCCCGAATTCTGCCAGCTCCTGAAGCGCCGCTTCCCGAAGGCGACGATCGTCCAGGGCGATGCCTACGATCTCAAGGAAACCCTGTCCGGCATCCTGAAGGAGCCGGTGGCCGCGACCGTGTCGAGCCTGCCGCTCTTCACCAAGCCCATGGACCAGCGCCTGGACCTCCTGGAGGCCGCGCAGGAGCTGATGCACCCGAACGCGCCCTTCATCCAGTTCACCTATGCGGTGGTGCCGCCGATCCCGGCGCGCTCGCAAACCCACAGGGCCAGAGCCTCGAACCGGGTCTGGCGCAACCTCCCCCCGGCCCGCGTCTGGGTCTACAACAAGGTCACAACCCCATGAGCGCCGCGATGTCTCTTCCGACGAGCCCCATTCCCGCAGGAGACATTCGCGACAAGCTCATCATCGGTCTCGACGTTCCCTCCGTCGAGGAGGCCCGCTCGGTCGTGGAGCGCATCGGCGAGGCCGGCACCTTCTACAAGATCGGCTACCAGCTCGCCTATGCGGGCGGCTTCGAGTTCGCCCGGGAGCTGATCGGACAGGGCAAGAAGGTCTTTCTCGACCTCAAGCTCCACGACATCGGCAACACGGTGGAGGGAGGGGTCCGGTCCGTGGCGCGCCTCGGCGCCACCTTCCTGACGGTCCACGCCTATCCGCAGACCATGCGGGCGGCCGTGGCGGGAAAGGCCGGATCGTCCCTGAAGATCCTCGCGGTGACCGTGCTGACCTCCTATGACGACGGCGACCTCGTCGAGGCCGGCTATGCGCCCACATCCACGGCTGACCTCGTCGCTAAGCGTGCGGGTCAGGCCCGCGATCTTGGCATCGACGGCATCGTCTGCGCAGCGACCGAAGCGGAGCGCGTGCGTGGCATCGTCGGCCCCAATCGCCTCATCGTGACGCCGGGGATCCGCCCGGCCGGGGCCGAGGCGGGGGACCAGAAGCGCGTCGTCACGCCGGCCGAGGGTATCCGGCTCGGCGCCAACCATCTCGTGGTGGGCCGGCCGATCGTGAAGGCTGCCGATCCCAAGGAGGTCGCGGAAGCGATTGTGCGGGAAATCGCCCAGGCATCGTAATCTCGAAGACATCTCGACATTTCCCCTCCCCCTTGTGGGGAGGGGTGGCTGCGAAGCAGCCGGGGTGGGGGTGTTGGCGCCGGACCCCGATAGGCTATCGCTCACACCCCCACCTCCAACTCCTCCCCACAAGGGGGAGGAGAGCTTCTGTCCCACAAATTCGTAAGAGGAGCGCCCCATGCCCAAAGGCTATGTCATTGCCCGCGTGACCGTCACGAACCCCGAAGCCTATGCGGAATACGCCAAGGGCGCGACGGAGGCGATCCGCCAGTATGGCGGGCGGCCATTGGTGCGCGGCGGCGCCTACGAGGCGCTGGAGGGCGAGGCGCGTGCCCGCAACGTGGTGATCGAGTTCGACTCGGTGGAACAGGCCAGGACCTATTACAATTCGCCGGAATACCAGGCGGCCAAGGCCAAGCGCGAGGGCGCCTGCGTGGCGGAATTCGTTCTCGTCGAAGGAGCATGAAGCGATGAAGGGCTATTGGATCGGCCGCGTCGACGTCTCGAACCCCGACGTCTACCAGAATTACGTGAAGGCGAACGCCGTGCCCTTCGCCAAGTACGGTGCCCGCTTCCTGGTGCGCGGCGGCGCCTACCGGGTGGCCGAGGGCGAGGCGCGTGCTCGCAACGTGGTGATCGAGTTCCCGACTTACCAAGCGGCCCTGGAATGCTGGGACTCGCCCGAATACCAGGCGGCGAAAGCCGAGCGCGACGGCCACGCGGTCGCCGACATCATCATCATCGAAGGCTACGAGGGCCCGCAGCCGGGGTGATAGCGGTTAACCCTCTCCCCTCTGCGGGAGAGGGTGACCTGCGAAGCAGGTCGGGAGAGGGGCTGAACTCATTCAGTAACGTCCCCTCTCCCGGCTCACTTCGTTCGCCACCCTCCCCCGCAAAGGGGGAGGGAAAGATAGCGTTGGCGAGGACCGGCCTCCGCGCTTCTCAGCCGCTCCCCGAGCGGCTATACCCTGAGCCCGAACAACAGGAGAGCGGCATGAGCGAGATGCGACTCGTCGTGGTGGGGGCTGCCGGACGCATGGGCCGCATGCTCATCAGGACCGTGGCCGAGACCGAGGGCTGCACGCTCGTCGGCGCCATCGAGCGGGAAGGCTCTCCCGCCCTCGGGCACGATGCCGGGCTGCTCGCCGGGGTCGGTCTCCTCGACGTGGACGTGACCGACGATCCGCTCGCCGTCTTCGCCCAGGCTGACGGCGTCCTCGACTTCACGGCGCCTGCCGCCACGACCGCCTTCGCGGCGCTGGCCGCCCAGGCGCGCATCGTCCATGTGATCGGAACCACCGGCTTGGCAGAAGCCGACTTCACCAGGCTCGAGGCCGCCGCGCGCCATGCACGCATCATCCAGTCCGGCAACATGTCGCTCGGGGTGAACCTGCTCGCCGGGCTCGTGTGCAAGGCCGCCGCAACCCTTGGCGAGGAGTTCGACATCGAGATCCTCGAGATGCACCACCGCATGAAGGTGGATGCGCCCTCGGGCACCGCCCTCCTCCTCGGCGAGGCAGCCGCGGAGGGGCGTGAAATTTCGTTGAAGGAGCGCTCGGTGCGCAGCCGCGACGGGCATACCGGCGCGCGCAATCCGGGCGATATCGGCTTTGCGACCCTGCGCGGCGGCTCCGTGGTCGGCGAGCATTCTGTGATCTTCGCCGGTACCGGCGAGCGCATCGAGCTGTCGCACCGCGCCGAGGACCGCAGCATCTTCGCCCGCGGGGCCGTGAAGGCCGCCCTCTGGGGCTTCGACAAGAAGCCGGGTTATTACACCATGGCCGATGTCCTTGGCCTCGATCGGCTTTAAAACCTGCCCACATTCCCCTTCACTGGAGACGCTAAAGATATGAACCGCCTTCTCGTCCTTGCACGCCACGGCCAGAGCGAATGGAACCTCAAGAACCTGTTCACTGGCTGGAAGGATCCGGGGCTCACCGATCTCGGCATCGAGGAGGCGCGCAATGCCGGCCGTCGCCTGAAGGAGATGGGCATCCAGTTCGATATCGCCTTCACGTCCGACCTGTCGCGTGCCCAGCGCACCTGCAAGCTGATCCTGGAAGAGATCGGCCAGCCCGACCTGAAGACCATCGCGAGCCAGGCCCTGAACGAGCGCGATTACGGCGATCTCGCGGGCCTCAACAAGGACGACGCCCGCGCCCGCTGGGGCGAGGAGCAGGTCCATCTCTGGCGCCGCTCCTACGACGTGCCCCCGCCCGGCGGCGAGAGCCTGAAGGACACGGTCGCCCGCGTGCTGCCCTACTACATCCGCGAGATCCTGCCCCGCGTGATGCGCGGCGAGCGCGTGCTGGTGGCCGCCCACGGCAACTCGCTTCGCGCCCTCGTGATGGTGCTCGACGGCCTGACCTCCGAGACGATCCCGAGCCTCGAGCTCGCAACCGGCATCCCGCTGGTCTACGCCCTCAACGACGATACGACCGTGGCCAGCAAGAAGGTGCTGGAGGGGTAAGGGACAAACCCTCGACAGGCTCTCCTCCCCCTTGTGGGGAGGAGGAGGTGGAGGTGGGGATGTGGGTAATCACCTCCGAGGATCAGGCGCGGCGGTGCCGCCGTATACCTCTCCCATGGGGAGAGGTCGGACCGATAGGTCCGGGTGAGGGGGTACGCCCTCTGCGGATAAACCTCTAACCCCTCACCCGCCGCGCTCACGCGCGTCGACCTCTCCCTCAGGGAGAGGTGATCCAGCTTCACGCTGGTCAAGTTAAGCGCCGGCACCCACTCCGGCTGCTTTCGCAGCCACCCCCCACAAGGGCGAGGGAACAAGGGCAGTGCATTCATGACTCCCATCACGCTCAGCCCCGGCCTCACCTATTATCCGGATTATCTCGACCGCCCGGCCCAGGAGCGGCTTCTGGCGGCCTTGCGCGAGATCACCCGGCAGGCGCCGCTCTACACCCCGCGCATGCCGCGCACGGGAAAGCCGTTCTCCGTGCGTATGACCAATTGCGGGCGGCTCGGCTGGGTGTCGGACGTAGACGGCTATCGCTACCAGCCGGCCCATCCGGGGACGGGAAAGCCCTGGCCCGCGATGCCGGAACAGGTTCTGCGCGCCTGGGAGGCACTGAGCGAATACCCCCATCCGCCCGATGCCTGCCTAGTCAACTTCTACGAGCCGACGGCCCGCATGGGGATGCACCAGGACAAGGACGAGGAGGAATTCGCCGCGCCGGTGGTGTCCCTCTCCCTCGGGGACACGGCGCTCTTCCGCTATGGCGGCCTGGAGCGGAAGGACCCGACGAAATCGATCAGGCTCCGCTCCGGTGACGCGATCGTGTTCGGCGGGCCCGCGCGGCTGATCTATCATGGCATCGACCGGCTGGCGGCGGGAACCTCGGACCTGCTGCCGCAGGGCGGGCGGATCAATCTCACCTTGCGCAAGGTGGGAAAGCCGCTTTAGTTTCAAGATCGTGATCGACGTGAGAGGGCATTCATGAAAGGTCTCGCAGCCGCTGCCTTGAGCCTCATCCTGTCTGCTCAGGCGGCCTTCGCGGCCGACCCGGTTTTCCCGCCCGCTTCGCGGATCGGCCTCGTCCCGCCTGAGGACATGGCCGTCTCGAAGCGGTTCAGCGGCTTCGAGAGCCAGGAGAAGGCCGCTGCCATCAACTTCGTGGAAATGCCGGCCGCCGCGTATGGGCAGCTGGTGAACGGGCTCACCAAGGACGCGCTGAAACGCCAGGGGATGAGCGAAACCTCGCGCGAAACCCTGAAGCTCGGCCCCAGGACGGGCGTGCTGATCGGCGGCACCATGGCGGCCCCCGTCGAGGGCCGCAAGTGGGTGATGGCCGTCAAGGACGAAGACCTTACCGCCCTGGTGATCGCGCAGGTGCGCGGCGGCCAGGACGGCTACACCGAGGCGCAGATGCTGGAGGCCCTGAAAAGCATCGCCCTGCGCGGTCCGGTCTCCATGGACGAGCAGATCTCTGCCCTGCCCTTCCGGATCGGCGACATGGCTGGGTTCCGGCCGGTGCGGGTGATGTCGGGCAACTCGGTCCTGTTCACCGACGGGCCGCAGGACATGATCAAGGCGGTGGAGCAGCCGATGTTCATCATGGCCGCCGCCATCAACGTCCCGGTTCCGCCGCCGGACAAGCGGCGCCAGTTCGCCCACGCGGCCTTGAACTCCAACCAGGTCCTCAAGGACATCAAGGTCGAGCGTTCCGAAGGCTTCCGCTTCAAGGGCCAGGACTGGTACGAGATCGTCGCCAAGGCCGTGGAGGCGGAATCGGGCCAGCCGATCGTGGTGATGCAGACCATCCGGTTCGAGCCCGACCGCTACCTGCGCATGGTCGGCCTGTCCCGGGTCGAGCAGCGGGACCAGAACATGCCCCGCTTCCGGGCCGTCATCGACGGCGTGGAGATGAATCCCTGAAGCTGCTTCCGCTTGCAGCGGTTCCAGGCGAAGCGGCTCCCGCTCCGCCTGAAGATCGGCCCAGCGCCCTTACGAGGCCGCCGAGGGGTTGTCCGCGGCCTCGGAGCCGTTGCCGGGGGCCTTCGGGCCGCCCCTGGAGACGCCGACCATGGCCGGGCGCAGGACGCGGTCGCCGATGACGAAGCCGGACTGGACGACCTGCAGGACCGTGCCGTTCGGCACCTCCGCGTTGGGGATCTCGAACATGGCCTGATGCAGGTTCGGGTCGAACTTCTGGCCCTGGGGATCGAGCTTCTTCACCCCATGGCGCTCGAGGGTGTTCAGCAGGTCGCGCTCGGTGAGGTCGATGCCCTCGATGAGGCCCTTGAAGGCGCCCTCGGCGGTGCTCAGGGCCTCCTCCGGCACGCTCTCGATGGCGCGGCGGACATTGTCGGCCACGGTGAGCATGTCGCGGGCGAAATTGGTCACGGCATAGGTGCGGGCGTCGGCGATCTCCCGCGCCGTCCGGCGGCGCAGGTTTTCCATGTCCGCCATCAGGCGCAGCAGCTTGTCCTTCAAATCCGCCTTCTCGGCCTCGAGAACGGCAATCGGATCAGCCTCGGGCACGGCGGCCGCATCGTTGGCGGGCTCGGCCTGCGGGGCAGCGTTCTGATTTTCCGTGTCGTTCGGATTCATGATGCTCAACTAATGGTGGGATGAGGAAGGGTTCGGCCAACATATCAGGTCCCTGGCCCCACAAATCAAGCGCTGCGCCGGTGGAGGGGCTCGGTTTCCTCGGCCTTGAACACGTCGAGAAGGGTCCGGGTGATGGTGGCCTGGCGCCCCGCATGGGTGACCTTCGTGCCCGTCAGGTCCGTTACGTAGAACACGTCCACGGCCTTTTCGCCGAAGGTGACGATGTGGGCCGAGGCGATGTTCAGGTTAAGCTTGCCCAGGGCCGTCGTGAGGTCATAGAGCAGGCCCGGCCGGTCGAGGCCCGAGATCTCGATCACCGTCTGGCGGCTCGACAGGGAATTGTCGATGTTCACCTCCGGCGGCACGTGGAAGGCCTTGGAGCGCTCCTTGGCCGGGCGCTTGCCGTCCACCAGGTCGGCGATCTTCACCTCCCCCTTCAGGGCCCTCTCGATGGCCTTGGCGACCCGCTCGGCCCGGCGCAGCTCGTCCTCGTCCCGGTCGAAGGCGCGGGACAGCACGATGGTGTCGAGCGCCATCCCGTCGGTGGTGGTGAAGATCTGCGCGTCGACGATGTTGCCGCCGGCCGCCGCGCAGGCGCCGGTCACGATGGCGAGCAGGCGGGGATGATCGGGCGACAGGATGGTGAGCTCGGTCACGCCCCGGAAGTGGTCCGTCTCATAGGCCGTGACGACCGTGCGGCCGGCTTTCTCCGCCTCCCGCAGGAGCCGCGCCTGCTTGGCCCGCCGGGTCTCGTCGGTCTTTAGCCAGTAGCCCGGCGTATGGCGCGCCGCGAAGGCCTCGAACTCCGCATCCGACCAGTCGGGCAGCTCCGTGCGCAGCTGCTCCTGCGCGAGGCGCACCCGCTCGGAACGGGCGAGGTCCACCGCGCCGCCGCCGAGGATCACTTCCGTTTCCTGGTAGAGGTTGCGCAGGAGCTGGCCCTTCCAGCCGGTCCAGGTACCGGGACCGACGGCCTTGATGTCCGCGATGGTCAGCACGAGCAGGAGCTTCAGGCGCTCCATGGTCTGCACCACCTCGGCGAAGCTCTTGATGGTGGCGGGATCCGACAGGTCGCGGCTCTGGGCCGTGTTCGACATCAGGAGATGATGCTCGACGAGCCACGCCACCGTCTCGGTCTCGGCCTCGGTGAGTCCGAAGCGCGGTCCGAGCTTGCGGGCGATCACCGCGCCGGCTGTCGAGTGATCCTCCGGCCGGCCCTTGGCGATGTCGTGCAGGAAGACCGCCACGTAGAGCGCGCGGCGGTTGCGGATGGTGGGAAAGATCTGGTTGGCGAGCGGATGCTCGTTGCCGAGCTGACCCGCCTCGATCTCGGTGAGAACCCCGACCGAGCGGATCAGGTGCTCGTCCACCGTGTAGTGGTGGTACATGTTGAACTGCATCATCGCGACGATGCGCCCGAAATCCGGGATGAAGCGCCCGAGCACGCCGGCCTCGTTCATGCGCCGCAGCACCACCTCCGGGGAGTTCTTCGACGAGAGGATCTCCAGGAAGAGCTTGTTGGCCTCCGGATCGTTGCGCAGGTTATGCCCGATGAGCCTGAGCGAACGGGTCGCGAGGCGCGTCGCGTCCGGGTGAATGGCAATGTTGCGCCGGTCGGCGAGCCAGAACAGGCGGATCAGGTTCACCGGATCGCGCGCGAAGGCCTCCTCGCTCTCCACGTTGAGGCGGTTGTTGTCGATGATGAAGCCCTCGCTCACCAGCGCGCCGCCGCTGCGGCGGCGGAAGCGGCCGAGCATCCGATCGAGCATGGGACGGCGCTTGGTCTGGCGCGCCTCGAGCTCGGCGCACACGATGGCCGTCAGGTCGCCCACGTCCTTGGCGATGAGGAAATAGGACTTCATGAAGCGCTCGACCGCCGACAATCCGCCGCGCGGCGAAAAGTCGATGCGCTCGGCGATGGTGCGCTGCAGGTCGAAGGTCAGGCGCTCCTCGGCGCGGCCGGTGGCGAAATGCATGTGGCAGCGCACGCGCCACAGGAACTCCTCGCAGCGCGAGAAGAGATTGAACTCCGCCTGCGTGAACAGCCCGGCTTTCACCAGCTGCCGTGGCTCCTTCACCCGGTAGACGTATTTGGCGATCCAGAAGAGCGTGTGGAGATCGCGCAGGCCGCCCTTGCCGTCCTTCACGTTCGGCTCGACGAGGTAGCGGGACGCGCCGGCCTTGGCGACGCGGGCGTCGCGCTCCTTCAGCTTCGCGTCCACGAACTCCGCCGCCGTGGTGGCGACGATCTCCTGGTCGAAGCGCTTCTCCAGCTTGTCGAAAAGTTCCCGGTCGCCGAAGAGGAAGCGGGCTTCGAGCAGCGAGGTGCGGATCGTCATGTCCGCATGGGCCTCGCGCAGGCATTCCTCCACCGAGCGGGTGGCGTGGCCGACCTTCAGCTTCAGGTCCCAGAGCACGTAGAGCATCGCCTCGACGACGCTCTCGCTCCAGGCCGTCTGCTTGTAGGGCAGCAGGAACAGGAGATCCACGTCGGAGCCCGGCGCCAGGGTCCCGCGCCCGTAGCCACCGGTCGCCACCACGGCGAGCCGCTCGCCGGCCGATGGATTGGGAGCCGGATAGAGGTGCTGGACCACGGCGTCATGGACGAGGCGCACCAGCTCGTCCATTACCTCGCAGAGATGGCGGGCGCAGGCGAGCCCGTTCTGATTCTCCATGAGCCTGTCCTGAGCCTCCCGGTGGCTCTGGTCGAGAAGCTCCCTCAACTCGGGGACGAGTCGGGAACGCAGCTCCGCCGCATCGCGGATCGGCTGGCTGCCGAGGCTCTTCAGAAGGTTCTTGGGCTTATGGATGGTCATGGAGCAACCGGAAACGAGGCACCGTCTGACTTATCACCTGATGGGGCCATCGCCCAAGGGCGGACTGGCATTCTGCGGCGGGGCGGCTATTGTGTTCTTTATAAGAGATACTGTTTGACATAAAAAACGGTCAGTTCTATAAACCGGACACGCGCCGATTTGAGCATGCAGATTGCGGGCGCGAAACAAGTGCAGCTAAAGCGCCGGGTGCGTGAGACCCCCTGGGTCCTGGCTCCCATGCGCACAACATGGGACCGAACACGATGACCATCACGCGCCGCCTCCTCATCGCCGCCTCCCTGGCCACGGGCCTCGCCTCTTTCGCGACGGCCGCCTCCGCCCAGGTGAAGGAGATCCGCATCGACTACGCCACCTACAACCCGGTCAGCCTGATCCTCAAGGACAAGGGCTTCCTGGAGAAGGAACTGGAGAAGGACGGCATCAAGGTCCGCTGGGTGCAGTCGCTCGGCTCCAACAAGGCGCTCGAATTCCTCAATGCCGGCTCGATCGATTTCGGCTCCACCGCCGGCGCCGCCGCCCTGATCGGCAAGATCAACGGCAACCCGATCAAGTCGATCTACGTCTATTCCCGTCCCGAATGGACCGCCCTCGTCACCCGCAAGGACACGGGCATCGCGAAGGTCGAGGACCTGAAGGGCAAGCGCGTCGCTGTGACCCGCGGCACCGATCCGCACATCTTCCTGGTGCGCGCCCTGCAGGAGGCCAAGCTGACCGAAAAGGACGTGAAGCTCGTTCTGCTGCAGCATCCGGACGGTCGCACCGCCCTCGAGCGCGGCGACGTGGACGCCTGGGCCGGCCTCGACCCGCTGATGGCAGCGGCGGAGGTGGAAAGCGGTGCCCAGCTCTTCTACCGCAATGCCGGCGCCAACACCTGGGGCGTGCTCAACGTTTCGGAAGCCTTCGCCAAGGACAATCCGGCTCTCGTGGAGCGCGTGCTCAAGGCCTATGAGGAAGCCCGCAAATATGCCCTCGCCAACAAGGACGAGCTGAAGAAGTCGCTCATCACCTACACCAAGCTCGCGGAGCCGGTGATCGACCGTCAGCTCGAGCGCACGGAGCTGACCCATTCCTCCATCGGCCAGCCGCAGGCCGATACGATCCTCGCCGCGGGCCTCGCCCTGCAGCAGGCGGGCGTGATCACCCCCGACACCAATGTGCGCGCCGCCGTCGATGACCTCATCGACCGCCGCTTCGCCACGGCGTCCCGGTAATGATTTCATCACGGGAGAGCGCCGTGACAGGCCAAGCCATAGCATCGGACCCAAAAGTGGATTCCACTTTTGGGACCCATCCGATGCTTGCTTCCTCGAAGGGCGTGTCGTCCAGTGCGGAAAACCGAAACCACTTTTCCGCACGACACGCCGGCCAAGCCTGGTCCTCCCATGAGGGTGCCGCCGCTCTCGCGGCCCCAACCTCCACCGAGAAGCGACGCGCCTTCGACTGGCGCATCCTTCTCGGCCTTTTTCTGCCCATCGCCGTTGCGCTTCTCTGGGAAGCCGCCATTCATTCCGGTCTCGCCGAAGGGCGCCTCGTTCCTCCGCCGAGCCGCATCCTCGCAACGCTCTGGGGCCTGGCCCAGACCGGCGAGCTATGGACGCATACCTGGATGACGCTCTGGCGCGTCCTCGTCGGCTTCGTGATCGGCGCCGTCGCCGGCATCGTGCTCGGCGCCCTGTCGGGCTCCAGCAAGACCACCCGGCAGCTGCTCGATCCGACCCTCCAGGCCCTGCGCGCCATTCCCTCCATCGCCTGGGTGCCGCTGTTCATCCTCTGGCTCGGCATCTTCGAGGCCTCCAAGGTGGCGCTGATCGCCGTCGGGGTGTTCTTTCCCGTCTATCTCGGCATCGCCGGCGCGATCCTGTCCGTCGACCGCAAGCTCGTGGAAGTCGGTCACGTGTTCCGTCTCTCGCGCGTCCAGCTCGCCCGCCGCATCCTTCTGCCGGCCGTCCTGCCGGAAGCCGTGATCGCCCTGCGCTCGGGGCTGGGCCTCGGCTTCATGTTCGTGGTCGCGGCCGAATTCATGGGCGCGTCCGAGGGCCTCGGCTACCTCCTCGTCGACGGGCAGCAGATGGGCAAGCCCGACCAGATCCTCGCCGCCATCATCGCCTTCGCGCTGCTCGGCAAGGTCGCCGACAGCCTGCTCGTCGCAGGCACCAAGCCCCTCGTCCGCTGGCAGGACATCGCGCGGGAGAGATTGTGATGCGGCTGATCATCAATGGCTGGACAACCAGCAACCCTCATCCTGAGGAGCCGCATAGCGGCGTCTCGAAGGACGAGGGTTGCGTATCCAGTGCGCGCTGGATCCTCCTTCGAGACGGTGCTTCGCACCTCCTCAGGATGAGGTCGATCTATTGTGCACGAGGTCGCTAGATGCTGTCTCTCGAACATCTCTCGAAAACCTACGCCGACGGCACGCGCGCGCTGTCCGACATCAATCTCGTCGTGCAGGAGGGCGAGATCGTCTCGCTCATCGGCGGCTCGGGCTGCGGCAAGACCACGTTGCTGCGCCTCGTCGCCGGCCTCGACCGGGAAAGCGCCGGCAGCATCCGCCTCGACGGCGAAAAGCTCTCGGGTCCGCATCCCTCCGTCGGAATCGTGTTCCAGGAGCCGCGCCTCCTGCCCTGGCTGTCGGTCGCCGACAACATCGCCTTCGGACTCGACGGCGTGAGCGCCAGCGAGAAAAATGCCCGCGTGTCGCACGCGCTCGACAAGATCGGCTTGGCCGAGCATGCCGACCGCTGGCCCCGCGACCTGTCGGGCGGACAGCAGCAGCGCGTCTCCATTGCGCGCGCCTTCGTGACCAACCCGAAGGTGCTCCTTCTCGACGAGCCCTTCTCGGCGCTCGACGCCTTCACCCGCGCCAGCCTGCACGAGCACCTGCTCGGCCTGTGGGAGGAGACGCGCCCGACCGTCGTTCTCGTCACGCACGACGTGCAGGAGGCCGTGACTCTCGCCGACCGGGCCATCGTCATGCAGCCGAAGCCCGGCCGGATCTTCGACGAATTGCCGTTGACGCTTTCGCGTCCGCGCGACAAGACGGGCCTTCCCTTCGAGACCTCCGTGCGCCGCGTCTTGACAGCCCTGGACCATTCCCTCAAAGCGCCGCAATTGCAGCCTCAGCGTGAACGCGACCGCCAGGCCGCTGCGCTGTGGTGGTAGGAACCCAAAGGACACATCCATGGATGCGACTGCCCTTCGCGCCCTCCAGGCGCCCTTGAAGGATCAATACCGCAGCGACCCGAACGCCGCCGTGATCACCCTGAAGGCTCAAGGCACCCTCGACGACCAGCATATCGCCTGCAAGGTCGAGACCGGGCGCGCGCTCGCCGTGGCGGGCCTGCACCCGGCGAGCGGAGGCTCCGGCGCGGAGCTGTGCTCGGGCGACATGCTGCTCGAAGCGCTCGTGGCCTGCGCCGGCGTGACGCTGAAAGCGGTCGCGACCGCGCTCGAAATCGATCTGCGCCACGGCGCCGTGAAGGCGGAAGGCGATCTCGATTTCCGCGGCACCCTCGGCGTCGACAAGACCGCGCCCGTGGGCTTCAAGAACATCCGCCTGTCCTTCGAGGTCGACACGGATGCGCCGCAGGAGAAGATCGACCAGCTGCTCAAGCTCACCGAGCGCTACTGCGTCGTCTTCCAGACCCTCAACAACAAGCCCGAGCTGAGCGCGACCCTGACGCGCAAGTAAGCTCGCTTACTCACAACCACCCTCATCCTGAGGAGCAGCCGTCAGGCTGCGTCCCGAAGGAGGAACCAGAGTGCACTGGATCCTCCTTCGGGACGGTCGCTGCGCGACCTCCTCAGGATGAGGACAGAGAATGGCTTTTCTCGCCTTGAAGGCATAACGGCAGGAGAAGCAGGGTGCCGTCAATTCCCCGCAACCAGGGTTCGCGGCGCGACGCTGATCGCGACGGCGCCGCCACCGCGGATTTCCTGCACGGTCAGGGCCCGCTCGTTGGTGCCGTCGGGATTGAATCGGAACACGCCGTCGGCCCCGGCGAAGCCCGCGGGGTTCGTCAGCATCGCCCCGGTGAAGGCCTGCGCGCCCTGCATCCGCGCGAGCGCGGCGGCAAGCGTCACGGCATCGTAGGACAGCGTCGCCAGCCGGATCGGATCCACATTGAAGCGCGCGCGATAGCGCTCGGCGAAGGCCGTGAAGCCGCGCTTGTCGGGGGCCGCGAACCAGCCGCCCTGGAGGATGGGCAGAGCAGCCACGCGCGGCTCGTCCCACAGGCCCGTGCCGAGCGGCTTGACCCGCAGCGGGTCGAACCCCGCCGCCTGGAGCGCCTGGGCGACGGCGGGCAGGCCGTCGCCGCTCTCCGGGATGAACAAGGCGTCGGCCTGCGGCGCGGGGCCTCCGATGACGGGCGCCATACGCTGCACAGCCATTTGCGGCTGCCCCGGCGGGTAATATTCGAGCGCGGCGATGCGGATGCCCTGCTGGGTCGCGGCCCGCTGCAGCCGCGCCCCGGCCACGCGGCCGTACTGGGTCTCGGGGATCAGTGCCGCGATGGAGCGGCGCCCCTGGGAGGCCGCGAACGAGACGATGCGGTCCACCTCCTCCTGCACCAGGAAGCTCAGGAGATACACGCCCTGGCTGGCGACGCCCGCATCCGTCGAGAAGGCGATGACCGGCTTGCCCCTTTGGCGGGCCACCTGTCCGGCGGCCTGAACGGAACCTGCGAAAAGCGGCCCGATGATCAGCTCGGCCCCTTCGGCCAGCGCCTGCTGGGCGGCGGCCTGCGCGCCCTCCGGGGTGCCGTTGTCGTCCTTCACGAGAAGGGTGAGATCCGAGCCCTGGAACTCGCCGAGGGCCAGCTCCGCGGCGTTGCGCATGCTCTGCGCCGCCACGGCCCCCTGCCCGGCTCCCGTCATGGGCAGGATCAGGGCAACCTTCACGAGGCCGTTGCCGATGGTGGTGCCCGCCATGGCCGGCGCCAGCGGGCCGCCCTGCATCGGAGCGCCGGGCGGCACGACCCCGGCCGCATAGGCCGGCTCGACCGGGTCGGGCTGAGGCCCGCTCACCCTCCCCGGAGGCATCAGGCTGTCGGAGCCGACGCAGCCGGACAGGGCCAGCGCCCCGGCGATGGCAAGGATCCAGGCGGCCCGGCCCGCAAGGCCTCCGGCCGTATCATTCGGCATACGTGCCATCTCCACCCCCTTTGGAAACAGCTCAGGCAGTGGAGGCAAGCGTGACCGCAAAAGGTAAACATTGTTTCCAATGCGGGACGGGGACCTGACGCCCCTGCTTCCGCGACGCCGCCCCTCATGCGACAGTGACGAACAATGAGCCAGAGAATCGATAACCGGACCAAGCGGCGCGAACCGAACGAGCGGATCGCCACCTTCACCGCCTTCGGCCTCGCCGCCGAGGCAAAGCCCCTGTCGCCAGGCCTCTATGTGGTCGCGACTCCCATCGGCAACCTGCAGGACGTGTCCTTTCGCGCGCTGAACGTGCTCGCCGCCGCCGATGCCGTCCTGGCCGAGGACACGCGGGTGACCAAGACCCTGCTCGCCCATTACGGCATCACCACGCCGCTGGTGGCCTATCACGAGCATTCCAACGATGCCGTGCGCGAGCGCATGGTCCATCGCATCCGCGAAGGCCAGGCGCTGGCCCTCGTGTCCGATGCCGGCACGCCGCTCGTGTCGGATCCGGGCTACAAGCTCGTCCAGGCCGCGATCGAGGAAGGCCTGCCCGTCACGCCGATTCCCGGCCCCTCCGCGGTGCTCACCGCACTCGTCGCCTCGGGCCTGCCGACCGACCGCTTCTTCTTCGAGGGCTTTCTGCCGCCGAAGAGCGCCGCGCGTCGCGCCCGGCTCGCCGAGATCGGCCCGATTCCCGGCACGCTCATGCTCTTCGAGGGGCCGCACCGCCTGCCCGAGATGCTCGCCGACGCGGCGGAGGTGCTCGGCGAACGCCAGGCCGTGGTGGCGCGCGAGCTGACCAAGATGTTCGAGACGATCCGGCGCGGCACCCTGCCGGAACTCGCCCGGCAATTCGCCGAGGAAGGTCCGCCCAGGGGCGAGATCGTGGTGCTGATCGGCGAAGCCACGAAGGAGATGCATGCGGCGGAAGCCGATGCGGCGCTCGACGGCAGGCTGGAGGCGGCACTCAAAAACCACTCGATCAAGGATGCCGCGGCGTTGGTCGCGGCGGAGCTCGACCTGCCCAAGCGCGAGGTCTATGCCCGCGCCCTGACGCTCGCGAAGAAGGACGCATGACGGGCGCTCTCGAACGGCGTCGCGTCACGTTCCTGCGCGGCCATCGCGCCGAGTGGATCGCACTTCTGTTTCTCGTGATGAAAGGCTACCGCCCGCTCGCACGCCGCTATGCAGCGTCGGGCGGCGAGATCGACCTGATCGTGATGCGCGGGGATACCATCGCGTTCGTCGAGGTGAAGGCGCGCGGCCTCATGGACGACGCGCTCTCCGCCATCACGGCCCGCAAGCGCCTGCGCTTCTCCCGCGCGGTGCGCACATGGCTCACGCGCAACGATTGGGCGGGTGACAAGACATGGCGCGCCGATGCGGTGTTCATCGCACCGAAGCGATGGCCGCGGCACATCGTGTCGGCGTTCGAGCTGGAGATGCGGTGAGCACACATCATCGTCATGCCCGGGCTTGTCCCGGGTATCCAGGTCTTTACCGCACAAGACGTGGATGGCCGCAACAAGTGCGGCCATGACGGCGAGTAGTATCTGCGCTAGAGCTGTTTCCACTTGCGTGGAATCATCTCTCTTCTGTGGCTTGCCGCATTTTTGACGGCGAACCGGATCCACTTCGCCGAAAAATGCTCTAAGCCGCGATCCGGTGCCGATCCGCGACCGCCTCGCGGATGTGCCGCGCCAGTTCCTGGACCACGTGGCTGCCGCCGTCGCGCGGCAGATAGAGATTGACCATGAAGGGCGGCAGAGTCGGCAACTCGGATTCGGGCCCCAGCACGTCGAACCCGCCCGGCACCGTGGAGGCCATCCAGGCCATGACGGCGATGTCGGCCGCGACCGTCGCGATCTGCGCCGAAGTGTTCGTGACCTCCGAGACGGAGCGCCATTCGATGCCGGCCTTCTGCAGCGCCTCGCGGATCGGCGCGCGGAAGGCGCAGTCGGAGCAGCCGATGGAGACGGGAAGCGGGCGCTGGCGCGCGGCATCGCCGCCACGCGCGCCGACCCACACCAGACGGTCCATCACGAGGTTCTCGCCGTCGGGATCGCAGGCCATCTCGGTGGCGAGCACCACGTCGACCTGGCCGGCATAGAGCTTCGAGCGGAGGGATGCGCTGGAGCCGCTGTTGAGCGAGATCTGCACGCGGGGATAGCGGCGCGCGAAATCCTTCAGGAAGGTCGGCAGGTAGGTTGTGATGATGTCGCTCGGGATGCCGAGCCTCACCTCGCCCTCGAATTCCGGCGTCGTCATCTCGGTCCAGATCTCGTCGTTCAGCGCGAGCATCCGCTTCGCCCGCCCGAACAGGCGCTCGCCGGCCGCCGTCAGCCTCATGCCGCGCCGGTCGCGGGTGATGAGCTCCTCGCCGAGCGTTTCTTCGAGCCGCTTGATCTGCTGGCTCACCGCCGCCTGGGTCAGGTTGAGCACCCCGGTGGCTGCCGTCATGCCGCCGGCATCCGCCACCGCCACGAAGGCCCTGAGAAGGCTGACATCGAGATTCCGGGCCATGGCCGACCTCAATAATGGTTCGTTATTTTCAATATAATGAACATTCGTTTCCGTTATGCAAGGGGAAGGCGCATCATCTCTTCATCGAATTTGAGGAGACAGCCATGACAGCTCATTCCACCACCGGCGATTGGACCTCCGAACGGTCGGCCTCCAGGCCCTCGCGCCTGAGAAGCTTCTTCGCCTCGATCCTGCACGAAATCGAGATCCGCCGCGCCCTGCGCGACGTCAGCTCCCTCGACGACGCCATGCTGCACGATATCGGCCTGACGCCGGGAAACATCGAGGACACCATCCGGTGCGGCCGGCATTAGAGACGTTTCCACTGGCGTGGAATCATCTCTCTTCTTTGGATTGCCGCATTTTTTGACGGCGAACCGGATCCACTTCGCCGAAAATGCTCTAGGCTCCGGCCTTCGGCGCGAACACGGTGACGGCCGCCGGCCGGATCGAGAAATGGGCGGGCGTCTGGGTCACGATCTCGCCATCCGCATTGACCGGCCTCGGCTTGCGGGTGCGGATGTCGAATTCCTTGGCCCGGACCGCCCGCACCTCTTCCCAGGCGCCGTGCTGCCCGTAGCGGAACGAGCGCGCCATGAGGGCGAGCTTCCAGGCCCGCTCCAGTTCCAGGCTGTAGAGATCGAGGTGCTGGTCGTCGATGGCCGCATCCTTTTCCACCGCGTTCCCGCCGCCATAGAAGCGCCCGTTGCCGACCGCGATCTGCAGCGTCTTCACGCGCACGGATTCGTTCTCGCTTGTGATCGTGGCCCGGAAGGGCTTCGCGTGCGCCAGGACATTCAGGGCCACCAGCGCATAGCCGAGCCGCCCCCAGCGGCGTTTGATGTCCCGCGTCAGCTTCTGCGCCAGCTCCGCCGAGAGCCCGAGGCTCGCCACGTTGAAGAAGGGCTCGCCGTTGACGATGCCGAGATCGATCCTGCGCGTGAAGCCATCGGCGATGACATCGGCCGCGCCGTCGAGATCGAACGGAATGCCGAGGGTCCGGGCGAGATCGTTGGCCGTGCCCATCGGCAGGATGCCTAAGGGCAGTCCCGCCTCCATGACACCGAAGGCCGCCGCATTGATGGTGCCGTCGCCGCCGCCGACGATGGCGCAATCTACGTCCCGGGCATGCTCGACGAGGAGCGGGGACAGATCCTCCCGGCGGCCGCACTCCAGATGAACGGGCTCGATGCCGTGATTCTTCAGGCTCTCGATGGCGATGTCGCACTGGACGGCGCCGCTGCGGCTCTTGGTGTTGACGATCAGTAGGGCGCGGCGGGGCATGGACTGACACATGGAAAAGCGTGAGAGGATCCGCAAGGGCCAAGGCTCGAAGCGGGGCCGTTGAACAACACGCCTGCCCTGCTTTCGTTCACGCTGCCCACGAAGAAGAGTTGCCATCCTCCGTTTTAAGGCCAATAACCCTCGTCCCAAGGAGACCTGACGCATGACCCTCACCGTTGCGTTCCAGATGGATCACATCCGCAGCATCAAGATCGCGGGCGATACCGGCTTCGCGCTGCTGCTCGAAGCCCAGCGGCGTGGGCACCGGGTCCTGCACTACACGCCCGACCGCCTGTCCCTCCGGGACGGCGCGGTGATCGCGATGGCGGAATCCATCGAAGCGCGCGACGTGGAAGGCGATCATTTCACCCTCGGAACACCCGAGCGGGTCGACCTGTCCACTGTCGATGCCGTTCTCATGCGCCAGGACCCGCCCTTCGACCTGGCCTACATCACGGCCACGCATTTTCTCGAGCGCATCCATCCGAAGACCCTGGTGGTCAACGATCCGACCCATGTGCGCAACGCGCCGGAAAAGATCTTCGTCACCCATTTCCCGCACCTGATGCCCCCGACGCTGATCTCCCGCGACAAGCAGGAGATCGAGGAGTTCCGGCGCGAGCATGGGGACGTGGTGATGAAGCCGCTCTACGGCCATGGCGGCGCGAGCGTGTTCAAGGTCGGCCGGGAGGACCCCAATTTCGGATCGCTCTACGACCTCTTCGCCAACCTGTTCCGCGAGCCCTGGGTGATCCAGCGATTCCTGCCCAGGATCACCGAAGGCGACAAGCGCATCATCCTCATCGACGGCGAGGCGGCGGGCGCCATCAACCGCGTTCCGGCCGCCAACGACATCCGCTCCAACATGGTGCGCGGCGGCGCGGCGAAGCCCACGGACCTGACGCCGCGCGAGCGCGAGATCTGCGAGACCATCGGCCCCGACCTCAAGCGCATGGGCCTCATCCTCGTGGGCATCGACGTGATCGACGGCAACCTCACCGAGATCAACGTGACGGCCCCCACGGGCATCCGCGCCATCAAGCGCCTCGGCGGACCGGATCTGGCCGTGACGGTGTGGGACGTGATCGAGAGCAAGGTGGGGCGGTAAAGACCGTGTCATCCCGGACGGCGGAGCCGCTCCGGGATCGTTACGAGAATAAGATATCCGAACCTCAACTCTGTTATCCCCGCGCAGGCTGGGACCCATAACCACGACCGTTCGAGAGGCGAAGCGGCAATTGGTGCCGCGCTCATTTCTGCATCGTCAGTAGTTATGGATTCCGGGCTCGCCTACGGCGCCCCGGGATGACGGTGGCGTTTTCTAAGCCGCCAGTTCCGCAATCACCGCGTTGAGCACCGGGAACCCCTTCGGGGTCACGGCGAGGCGTGAGCCATCATGGCGGACCAGTCCCTCCTCTTCGAGGATCCGCAGGCGCCTCTCGTTCAACGTCCTGCCCGTGAACGCCTCGAAGCGGCGCGGGTCGACGCCCTCCTTCAGGCGCAGCCCCATGAGCAGGAACTCGTCGCCCTCGGCCTCCGAGGTCAGAACCTCCTCGTCGATCACGCCGTGGCCCTCGCGCTCCACGCGCTCCAGCCACGTCTCCGGGTGCTTCTCGGTCGCGGTGGCGAGCCGCGCGTTGCCTGTCACCAGTCGCCCATGGGCACCGGGCCCGATGCCCGCATATTCGCCGTAGCGCCAGTAGAGCAGGTTGTGGCGGGATTCCGCGCCGGGCCTGGCGTGGTTCGAGATCTCGTAGGCCGGGAGGCCGTGCTTCGCGCAGACTTCCTGGGTGATGTCATAGAGCGCGCGGCCCGTCTCCTCGTCCGGGACCGTGATCTTGCCCGCATCGTAGAGACGCTGGAACCAGGTGCCGGGCTCGATGGTGAGCTGGTAGAGCGAGAGGTGCTCCACCGCATGGGCGATGGCCTGCTCCAGCTCCGCCCCCCAGGCCTGCGGGGTCTGGCCCGGGCGGGCATAGATGAGATCGAAGGAATATCGCTCGAAGATGGAGGCCGCGATCTTCACCGCCCCCAGGGCTTCCTCTACCGAATGCATCCTCCCGAGGCGCTTCAGATCCGGGTCGTTGAGCGCCTGGACGCCGAGGGAGACCCGGTTGATGCCGGCTGCCCGGTAACCGCGGAAGCGCTCCGCCTCGACGCTGGTGGGATTGGCCTCCAGGGTCACTTCGGCCTTGGGATCGACGGCCCAGGCGCCGCCGATGGCGTCGAGGATCGCCCCCACGGTTTCCGGCCTCATGAGCGAGGGCGTGCCGCCCCCGAAGAAGATGCTCGTGACACTCCGCCCGGGAATGCGCGAGGCTGTGTGGGCGATCTCTTGGCGGAAGGCCGCGAGAAACCGCTCCTGGTCCACCGGCTGGTGGCGGACATGGCTGTTGAAGTCGCAATAGGGGCACTTGGAGGCGCAGAAGGGCCAATGGACATAGACGCCAAAGCCCACATCGCGCGTCGGATGATCGATCATGGGGCCTATATGGCAGTTCACGGGCGTCCCGTCACGGGTGCCGGTGTCGCGTTGCAGCGTGAACTTCCCTCCCCCTTGTGGGGAGGGAAGTTCACGCAAACTCTTCTGAACCACTTCGCTCACAAGGTTGTTCACCCTGGAGAGCCTTCCGTTCTGGCTTCTGCCGCAGGGGAGCTTTAAGATCGTTGGGCTCAGGAGTTAGGATCCACCATGCGGCATTGGCGCGGCCCGTTCGACCGGCAGGGCTATCACCACGGCAACCTGAAGGAGGCGCTGATCGAGGCGGCGCAGCGCTTCATCGCCGAAAGGGGCATCGGCGGGTTCACCCTGGCCGACGCGGCCAAGCTCGTGGGCGTGACGCCGGCTGCCCTCTACCGCCATTTCCGGGGCCGGGATGCGCTCGTGGCCGAGGTCGCCTTCCGCGGCTACGACGAGCTGGCAAGACGGCTCGGGCGGGCCCTGCAGAGCGAGGGAACGGCCCTGGAGCGCTTCACCCGCATGGGCGAGGCCTATCTCGCCTTCGCCGAACAGGAGCCGGGCTTCTACACCGCCATGTTCTCGGCCAAGCCTGCCGAGAGCGAGGCTTCCTGCGGCCCGTTCTGGGCGAAAAGCGTCCAGAGCGGCGGCAAGCCCGTCGGCAATGCCTTCGATTTCCTGGTGCAGGCCCTGTCCGAGACCTTTCCGGAGGGCTTCCAGAGCGTCGATGTCCGCTTCATCGCCATCGAGGTCTGGGCCCTGTCCCACGGCATCGCGACCCTCGACGCGGCCGGCCAGCTGCCGAAGGGCCCCGGCCTGCCGGACAAGTACGAGCTGCTCCGGGCCGGCGTGCTCGCCCTCGTCCACGGCGCCATGAAGGGCCGTTCCGACAGCTCGGCATAATAATCGGCCCCACCTCTCTTGAAAGCGCCAAAATCGATCCGCATGTTAATGTTGTTAGCATTAACATGGGGACCTCCAATGTCTGACTCTGCCTCCGCCGCCTGGAACGCGGGCCCGCATGCGGGCCCCTGGAACAACGGCACTCATCACCGCTGCGGGCGCCGGCCCGGACGCGGCCTCGAGATCGCCGGCATCATTCTGGGCTTCATCTTCGTCTGGCCGCTCGCGCTGGCCTATCTGGTGTGGAAAATGTGTGGATATCCGAAATACGACGAGGCCAAGTCCTTCTTCCGTGACACCTTCGGGCGTGCTCGGGACGACTTCTTTTCGTCGCGCGGCCCCGCGGGTTTCGGCGGCTTCGCCAGCACGGGCAACGCGGCCTTCGACGAGTACCGGCGCAGCGAGCTCGAGCGCCTCGAAGAGGAGCGCCGTAAGCTCGACGAGGAGGCCCGCGAGTTCCGCAACTTCGTCGAGGAGCTGAAGCGGGCCAAGGACCGCGAGGAGTTCGACGCCTACATGGCCAAGCGCCGGGGCAACGGCCCGACGAACGTGTAACCGGTAACCAGCCCGTAGAGCGCCCTTCGGGGCGCTCTTTTCTTTTCACAATACCCGCGCGGGCCACCCACGTCCTCAAATCCGGCTACGTCTCCCTCAATCCTCATCCTGAGGAGCAGCGCAGCTGCGTCTCGAAGGAGGCTCCAGTGGCCTCTGGAGGCGCCCTGATCCTTCGAGACGCCGCCTGCGGCGGCCATCAGGAGAGGCTCAGGTTATTGCTTCATAAAGGCGATATGCCCGCACAGGTGCGGCCAGGATGCTATATCCATCAGACCCGGTGTAGGCACCCCGCCGCCAGCTTCACGAAGGCGCGGGCGCGGTGGGACAGGCCTTCCGGCTCCGGCTTCGACCAGTCGATGCCGTGCTTCTCCTCGGACGAAATCTCCCCGAAAGTCTCGGCGAAGCCGTCCGGCTGGAACATGGGGTCGTAGCCGAAGCCCTTGTCGCCGCGCGGCGGCCAGACGACCTGGCCGAAGACGCGCCCCTCGAAGAGTTCCTCATGCCCGTCGGGCCAGGCGATGACGAGCGCGGAGACGAAATGGGCCCGGCGGTCCGTGGCCTCGCGCTTCGAAAGCTCGCGCTCCACCCGCTCCATGGCGGCATGGAAATCCCTCTTCGGGCCGGCCCAGTCGGCCGTGAACAGGCCCGGAGCCCCATCCAGGGCATGGACGCACAGGCCGGAATCGTCCGAGAGCGCCGGCAGGCCTGTGGCCTTGGCCGCCGCATGGGCCTTGATGGCGGCGTTCTCGGCGAACATGTGGCCGGTCTCGTCGGGAACGGGCAGGCCGAGCTCGCCCGCCGATACGGCCTCGATGCCGAAGGGCGCGAGCAGCTCCTGCATCTCTCGCAGCTTGCCGGCATTGTGGGTGGCGATGACGACCTTGCCGGTCAGGGGCCGGTGCGTGCTCATGCCACCGCCTTCTTCTGGAGGTCCACCAGCTGCGCCACGCCGGTCTTGGCGAGGCGGAGCAGGCTCAGGAACTCCTCCTCGGAGAAGGGCTTGCCCTCGGCCGTGCCCTGCACCTCGACGATGCCGCCGGAGCCCGTGATCACGAAATTGGCATCGGTCTCGGCGGCGGAATCCTCCGCATAATCGAGATCGAGGACCGGCTTGCCCTGGTAGATGCCGCAGGAGATGGCGGCGACGGGCTCGCGCAGGGGGTTGATCGAGATGATCGAGCGGCTCTGCATCCAGGCGAAGCAATCGTGCAGGGCCACCCAAGCGCCGGTGATCGACGCCGTGCGGGTGCCGCCGTCGGCCTGAATCACGTCGCAATCGACGACGATCTGCCGCTCGCCGATGGCGGGCAGGTTGACGACGGCGCGGAGCGAGCGGCCGATGAGGCGCTGTATCTCTTGGGTGCGGCCCGACGGCTTGCCGGAATTGACCTCGCGGCGGGTGCGCTCATGGGTGGCGCGGGGCAGCATGGAATATTCCGCCGTCACCCAGCCCCGGCCGGTGCCGCGCAGCCACGGCGGGCCCTTCTCTTCGAGCGAGGCGGTGCAGATCACCTTCGTGTTGCCGAAGGAAACCAGGCAGGAGCCTTCCGCATAGCGCGCGACGCCGCGCTCCAAGGTCACGGGACGCAGTTCGTCGGGGGCGCGGTTGGACGGGCGCATGGCGGGTTCTCCTGAAAAATCTCGATTCCCCGCCTGTTTGAAGCCCGGACGCGGATTAGGCAAGCGCAAGGCTTGCCGAAGGGGCCTTCGATCCGCACATAATGCTGACTTGCAGGGTGGAATTGTGAGAGCGTAGAACCCTTCGAATGCATCCAACCGGTCCATTTTCCCTTCTGTCGGAAACCCGCGCCATCGCGGAGCTGAACGACCGTTCCCGCGAAATCTTCCGCCAGATCGTCGAGAGCTACCTGATCACCGGCGAGCCCGTGGGCTCGCGCAACCTCTCGCGCATCCTGCCGATGACGCTCTCGCCGGCCTCGATCCGCAACGTGATGGCCGACCTGGAGACCGCGGGCCTGATCTACGCGCCGCATACCAGCGCCGGCCGCCTGCCGACGGAGACGGGCCTACGCTTCTTCGTCGACGCCATGATGGAAATCGGCGACGTCACCTCCGAGGAGCGCTCGCGCATCGAGGCGCAGATGCGGGCCGCCGCCTCCGGCCACACCCTGGAAACGGCGCTCGCCGAGGCCTCGGCGCTCCTGTCGGGCGTCTCGCGCGGCGCCGGCGTGGTCGTGACCTCCAAGTCCAATGCCCGCCTCAGGCACATCGAATTCGTCCGCCTCGACCCGGTCCGCGCCCTCGTGGTGCTGGTCTCCGAGGACGGCTCGGTGGAAAACCGCCTCCTCGACCTGCCCCCCGGCCTGCCCGCCGGCGCCCTGGTGGAAGCCGGGAATTTCCTGAACGCCCGGATCCAGGGCAAGACGCTCGGCGACATCAAGAGCGAGATCCAGACCCGCCGCGAGGAGATGGAGCGCGAGCTCGACACGCTCACGGCCAGGCTCGTGGAGGCGGGGCTTGCCACCACGGTGGGGCCGGCCGATTCCCGCCAGCTCATCGTGCGCGGGCAGGCCAACCTCCTCGACGACCTGAAGGCCGCCGAGGACCTGGAACGCATCCGCCTGCTCTTCTCGGACCTGGAGACCCAGACCGACGTGATCGACCTCCTGAGCCGCGCCGAGGGCGGCGAAGGGGTACGCATCTTCATCGGCTCGGAGAACAAGCTCTTCTCGCTCTCCGGCTCCTCGATGATCGCCGCCCCCTTCCGGGACGGCAGCCAGAAGATCGTCGGCGTCCTGGGCGTCATCGGCCCGACCCGGCTGAACTATGCCCGCATCGTCCCGATGGTGGATTACACCGCCAAGGTGATCTCGCGCATCCTGGAACAGGGGCGTTAGAGCACCATGCCAATGGCGGCGCCCCTAGAAGTGCTGTGCGACCTCGGGAACCATCTTCGCCTGACGCGTTAAACCTCCTGTCCGCGGAAAGCGGCCAATAGTCCCATCGATGGAGGAGGTTTCCTTGAAGACAGCGACGATCATCGCCAGCGCCGGCCTCATGATGCTCGGCACCCTCGGCCTGGCCCAGGCCCAGACCAGCGGCACGCCGGGCTCCCCCTTCCCGAATGCCGCTCCGCACGAAGTCCAGACCATCAACGGGGTGCCCTGCCGCACCATTCTCGACCGGGCGAGCAACACGCGCATCCCGGTCCAGTGCGCCAGCCCCACGGGCATGATCGGCATGGATCCGACGACCACCGGCAGCGTGCTCGTCGGCCCTCCGTCCGGGGCCCCCGTGTCCGGCACGCCGGCCTCCGCGTTCCCCACGGCTGCTCCCCATGAGATCCGGGTCATCAACGGCATTCCATGCCGGACCGTCCTGGTCCAGGGCACCGACCAGCGCGTACCCGTCGAGTGCGCCCGTTAAGCCTGAAGCGTCGAAAGGGCATCGGGCCGGAAAGTGGCTCCACTCTCGGGTCCGATGCCCTGAACCTCTCACCGCTCGGCTTTGGGCCGGTACAGCCCATAGAGCAGGAAGATCCCGGCCAGGATGGCCAGATATGGGGTGAACCTCGTGACGTGGACATGGCCGAGCCAGGAGGGCAACAGGCCCTGACGGGCTATGCCGTAGGAAGGCCGTCAGGAGCGCCGCCAGGAAGACGAGCCAGACCGCATTGCCCACCGGCCCGCCGCCTGCCCCGATCAGCCTGTAGACGCCGGATCCCAATCCTCTGCGATGACTGGAGTTCCGGCCATGACGGCTTCCCGGCTTGTTGCCCAGCGCCGGGAGAATAGGGCACGGCGGGGGGATGACGACGGGAAACCTTTCCGGCGCGCGACACCGGCCTCCCTTGGCTTTGGGGGGCCACCCTGCTATTGCGGCCTGAACATTCTTATATTTGCAGAATTATGACCGCTCGCACCTTCGACAACATCCGCAACTTCTCCATCGTGGCCCATATCGACCACGGCAAGTCGACGCTCGCCGACCGCCTGATCCAGGCCACGGGGGCGCTCTCGGCCCGTGAGATGACCGAGCAGGTGCTCGACAACATGGATATCGAGCGCGAGCGCGGGATCACCATCAAGGCGCAGACCGTGCGCCTGGAATACAAGGCCCAGGACGGCAAGACCTATATCCTGAACCTGATGGACACCCCCGGCCACGTGGACTTCGCCTACGAGGTCTCGCGCTCCCTCGCCGCCTGCGAGGGCTCGCTGCTGGTGGTCGACGCCTCCCAGGGCGTGGAGGCCCAGACGCTCGCCAACGTCTACCAGGCCATCGACGCCAACCACGAGATCGTGCCCGTCCTCAACAAGATCGACCTGCCCGCCGCCGATCCGGACCGGATCAAGGAGCAGATCGAGGAGGTGATCGGCATCGACGCCTCGGAGGCGGTTCCGATCTCGGCCAAGACCGGCCTCAACATCGAGGGCGTGCTGGAGGCCATCGTCCAGAAGCTGCCGCCGCCCAAGGGCGATCCGGATGCGCCCTTGAAGGCGCTTCTCGTCGATTCCTGGTACGACGCCTATCTCGGCGTTGTGGTGCTCGTGCGCATCGTCGACGGCACCATGAAGAAGGGCCAGACCATCAAGATGATGGGCACCGGCGCCGCCTACGGCCTCGACCGCGTGGGCGTGTTCTCGCCGAAGATGCAGGAAATGGCCCAGCTCGGCCCCGGCGAGGTCGGCTTCTTCACGGCCTCGATCAAGGAAGTGGCCGACACCCGCGTTGGCGATACCATCACGGACGACCGCAAGCCCACAGCCGAGGCCCTGCCCGGCTTCAAGCCCGTGCAGCCGGTCGTGTTCTGCGGCCTTTTCCCCGTGGATGCCGCCGATTTCGAGAACCTGCGCGCGGCCATGGGCAAGCTCCGCCTGAACGACGCCAGCTTCTCCTACGAGATGGAGACCTCGGCTGCGCTCGGCTTCGGCTTCCGCTGCGGCTTCCTGGGCCTCCTTCACCTCGAGATCATCCAGGAGCGCCTGGAGCGCGAGTTCAATCTCGACCTCATCTCGACCGCGCCTTCGGTGGTGTACCATCTGAAGCTGCGCGACGGCTCGACCATCGAGCTGCACAACCCGGCCGACATGCCGGACGTCATGAAGATCGAGAGCATCGAGGAGCCGTGGATCCGCGCCACCATTCTCACGCCTGACGACTATCTCGGCGCGGTGCTCAAGCTCTGCCAGGACCGGCGCGGCGTGCAGATCGACCTCAACTATGTCGGCAAGCGCGCCATGGTGGTCTACGACCTGCCGCTCAACGAGGTGGTGTTCGACTTCTACGACCGCCTGAAGTCGGTCTCGAAGGGCTACGCCTCCTTCGACTACCACATCTCCGACTACCGCGAGGGCGACCTCGTGAAGATGTCGGTGCTGGTCAATGCCGAGCCGGTGGACGCGCTCTCCATGCTGGTCCATCGCGACCGCGCGGAAGGCCGCGGCCGCGCCATGTGCGAGAAGCTCAAGGAGCTCATCCCGCCGCACATGTTCCAGATTCCGGTTCAGGCGGCCATCGGCGGCAAGATCATCGCCCGCGAGACCATCCGCGCCCTGCGCAAGGACGTGACCGCCAAGTGCTATGGCGGCGACGCCAGCCGCAAGCGCAAGCTGCTCGACAAGCAGAAGGAAGGCAAGAAGCGGATGCGCCAGTACGGCAAGGTCGACATCCCGCAGGAGGCCTTCATCGCCGCCCTGAAGATGGATACGTGAACGAAAAGCTCTCGAAGCTTCCCCCGTAGAGGCGAAAGGCCCGGCTTGCGGACAAGCCGGGCCTTTCTTTTGCCCTTCGCACGCAACAACAAGCGCTGGAACCGGCCCCTCCCCCCAGAGTTCAACCCACACACGGGGCCCTGGTCTCTATCGACGATCGCAAGCGGAAGAACGGAGTCTCCGGGCGCCGGGCTTCAGCATGTTCGTCGGCGCGAGCCCGGACCTTTCACGAACCGCACATCCGAGCCACAGGATCTCGCTTCTCAGGAGAGCCCATGCCTTCGTCCCTGCGGGCCACGCTGCCGACGCTTTTCGCCCTCCTTCTCGGCTACGCTCTCATGCAGATCGGCAATACCCTGCAGGGTACGCTGCTCAGCGTGAGGGGAAGCATCGAGCAGTTCACGCCCACCGAGATCGGAGCCGTGGGTGCCGCCTTCTGGGGCGGCATCGTGGTCGGCTCGCTTTATGCCGGACGGGTGATCCAGCAGGTCGGCCACACCCGCGCCTTCGCGGCGCTGGCGGCAGTCGCGGCATCGACTGCGCTCTTCCATCTCCTCGTGATCAGTCCGGCCGTCTGGGTCGCCTCGCGAGCCCTCACGGGCTTCTGCTTCGCGGGCCTCTTCATCGTGGTCGAGAGCTGGCTCAACGCATCCGTTTCCGCGCAGACGCGCGGGCAGGTTCTCAGCGTCTACGGCATGACCGGGCTGATCGCCGGCATCGGCGGACAGATGCTGCTGCCGGCGGGCGATCCTTATGGCTATCGGCTGTTCTGCTTCGTGGCCATCCTGATCTGCCTGGCCCTCGTGCCGACAGCCCTGTCGCGGGCGACAGCACCGGCCCATGCGGTCAGCGACACGAAGATCAACCTGATGCAGCTCTATCGCCAATCCCCCTTTGGGGTGGTGGCCGCCGTTCTCTGCGGCGTCACCACCAGTTCGTTCTTCGCGCTCGGTCCGATCTGGGCGCAGGAGCGCGGGCTGAACACCGCGGAGATCGCGGTCTTCATGGCCTGCGGCACGCTCGGCGGCTTTGCCACCACCTACCCGCTCGGCTGGCTCTCGGACCGTATCGACCGGCGTCATGTGATCATCGGCGCCTCAGGGATGGCGGCTGCGATCCTGCTCGTGCTCCTTTACTTCGTGTCGGAGGCGGTGCCCGTCTGGCTGGTATTCGTCTATGTCGCCATCTTCGGCGGCAGCGTGATCCCGACCTACAGCATCGTCACCGCGCATGTGAACGACATGGTGAAGCCGGGCGAGTTCGTGGCCGCGGCAGGCGGCCTCCTGATCCTGCAAGGCGTGGGCGCCACCATCGGGCCGGTGATCTCCGGCATGGCCATGACGGAATTCGGACGCCGGGGCCTTCTCTATGTGGTCGTCATCGCCCAGACACTCATGGCGATCTGGGGCGCCTATCGAAGCCTGCAGCGCGCCTCGCCTCTGCCGGAAGACAAGGAAACCTTCGTCCCCGAACCGCCCATTCCGGTTGGAACGAAGCTGGAGGCGCCGTAAGCGCCTCCGAGCCGTCCGCCCTAGAGCTGTTTCCACAGGCGTGGCATCACCTCTCTTCTTTGGCTTGCCGCATCTTTGACGGCGAACCGGATCCACTTCGCCGAAAAACGCTCTAAACGAGCAGCGATTGCCCGCCGTCGATCCAGACCGGCGTTCCGGTGATGTGCCGCGCGCGGTCGGAGGAAAGGAAGAGCACGAGTTCCGCCACCTCCTCGCTCGTGCCGGGCTCCTTGCCGGTGAGCGGGATCGGACCGGCCGGATACTCGGCCGGAACCTCCGCCTCCTGCGTATGGCGCTTCTCGGTATTGTCAGTGATCTCCGTGTCGATCTTGCCGGGGCAGACCACGTTCACGCGGATCCCGTGCTTGGCGAGTTCGACCGCCAGCATCTGCGCCATCGCCACCTGGGCCGCCTTGGTGGCCGAATAGGCCGTCGCGCCGGCGCTCGTGAAGGTGCGGGATCCGTTGATGGAGGCCGTGATGACGATGGAGCCCCCGGCCTTCTTCAGATGCGGCACGGCATAATGGAGCGTGAGATAGGTACCGCGCAGATTCGTGTTGATCGTGCGGTCCCATTCCTGCGGCTGCAATTCGTCGATGGGAGCCCAGACGCCGTTGATGCCGGCATTGGCGAAGACGATGTCGAGCCGGCCATGGGCCTGCACCAACTCGGCCACCGCCTTTCGCATCTGCCCCTCGTCCGCCACGTCGGCCACGAGAGCGATGGCGGTGCCGCCCGCCCGCTCGATCTCCTCGGCGACCTTCCGGATCTCGTTCTCGGTGTGGCTCAGCACCCCGACCACGGCGCCCTCGCGCGCGAAGCGCAGGGCCGTTGCCCTGCCGATGCCCGAACCCGCGCCCGTCACGAGCGCGACCTTGCCTTGAAGCTCCATGATGCTGCCTTTCCTCTAAAGCATCGGACCCAAAAGTGGATTTGCTCTTTTGGGATCAATCCGATGCTCCGCTCTTTGAAGAGCGCATCGTTCGGAGCGGACCCAGCGGGCCGCGCCAGCGAAAACCGGATCCACTTTTCACTGACGTGGCCCTTCGGGTCCGTACGATGCTCCAGCGGATTGCCTGTCCCTGAACAGGAGGAGGCCGCGGCTTGTTCCCCTCGAATCCTACGCCAGGCCGATACGGCGCCCCGAAGCGTCGATCACCGGCTCGCCGTCCTCCTTGACGAACTCGCCCTGCGGCGGCGGCAGGATGTCGAGCACGGTCTCGGACGGGCGGCAGAGCCTGACGCCCATGGGCGTGACCACGATGGGGCGGTTGATCAGGATCGGGTGAGCCATCATCGCATCGAGGAGCTGATCGTCGCCCAGGGCAGGATCGCCGAGGCCGAGTTCCGAGTAGGGCGTCCCTTTCTCGCGGATCACGTCGCGGACACTCAGCCCCATGCGGTCGATCAGCTGGCGCAGGAGGAGGCGCGTCGGCGGGGTCTTCAGATACTCGATGATATGCGGCTCGATGCCGGCATTGCGGATCAGGCCCAGGGTGTTGCGGGAGGTCCCGCATTGCGGGTTGTGGTAGATGATCACGTCCATGACTTGTCCTGACGATCGAGGGTTGGCCTCATGCCCGCCATTGTGCCTCAAGGATAGTTCGCCGCGAATGGCGGGCGCGAAAGATCAGCGTTGGCAGGCCGCCCTGCCCTGCACCTTCAGCCGCGCCAGCAGGCGCCGGGCGAGCGCATCGTACTCCTCCCGCGTCTCGATCCCCGAGAGGGACAGCTCGAGAACCCACTCGCTGGAAAGAGGAACGATCAGGGCCTCGACGGTCATGCCATGAGAAGCCATCGGCAGATTGGCGTCGATCCAGGTGGCGGACCAGCGCGTTGCGCCCGCATCGGCGGAAAGGGATACGGATTGTGCCGGGCGCCCGAGAAGCGCCTCATAGTCCTGCTGCAGGACTGCGGCGTCGCGGCTGGCGAGATCGGGCTGCGGCATGTCGCGAAGCTCCCGGGAGGAGCGAAGTTTGACGGAGAGCTGCCCGTCGGAGAAGACCGCCCTGACCCCGTCCTCGGTCGGCCGCCATTCATCCGGCAGGGAAAGGGAGAAGCAGAGATCGGGCGATGCGTGTCCCATGACCCAAGTCTGGCGCGTGGCAGGATCGAACCGGACCTGAACGCCGCCATCCATGCCGGCCCTATCGAGCGGATCATTGGCGGCCTGCGCGACGGAAGCGACGGCAAGACCCGCCAGCAGGACGGCCCTGCGAGACCATGCTCCGATTGTTCCGACGCTGCGCAACATGGCCTCCAGCGGTAGCGGGCTCCCGTCTCCATGGCAACGCGCCCGAAGCGCAACGGTTGCCTGTCCACAGCTACGCTTTTGAGTCGGGCAAGAAAAAGGCGGGCCGTGGCCCGCCTCGTACTCTAGCCGCGGGCGCGGGCGCGGATCATGAAGGTGTCATAGGAATATTCGGCCACCTGGAACCAGAGGTATTCCTCGCCGCGGAACGCCTTGTAGCTGTCGTAGATCTTCTTGAAGTCGGCGTTCTTGGCCGAGATCTCGTCATAGACCTCGTTCGAGGCCTTGTAGGCCGCGTCCATGATCTCCTGCGAGAACGGGCGCAGCTGCGCGCCGTTGCCGATCAGGCTGCGGAGCGCCGCCGGGTTCTTGGCATCGTACTTGGCCTGCGTGTCCACGTTCACGTAGCCCGCTGCGGCCTGGATGGCGGCCTGGTAAGCCTTCGGCAGCTCCTTCCACTTCTGCTGGTTGATGTAGAAGTGGATGGCGGGACCGCCCTCCCAGAAGCCCGGATAGTAGTAGTACGGCGCGACCTTGTTCAGGCCGAGCTTCTCGTCGTCGTAAGGAGCGACCCACTCGGCGGCGTCGATGGTGCCGCGCTCGAGCGACGGGTAGAGATCGCCGCCTGCGATCTGCTGCGGCACGACGCCGAGCTTGCCCATGATCTGACCGGCAAGGCCCGCGATGCGCATCTTGAGGCCCTTCAGGTCCTCGATCGTCTTGATCTCCTTGCGGAACCAGCCGCCCATCTGCACGCCGGTATTGCCGGCGGGCAGAGCGTACACGTTGTGCTTGGCGTAGAAGTCGTTCAGCAGGTCGTTGCCGCCGCCCTGGTAGAGCCAGGCGTTCATCTGACGGGAGTTGAGGCCGAAGGGCAGAGTGGTGCCGATGGCGAAGGTCGGATCCTTGCCCACGTAATAGTACGAGCAGGTATGGCCCATCTCGACCGTTCCGCCGCCGATGGCGTCGAGCGCCTGCGGCGCGCCGACGATCTCGCCGGGCGCGAAGGTCTGGATGATGAACTTGCCGTCGGTGGCCTCCGCGACCAGCTTGGCGAAAGTCTCGCCACCGCCGAACAGGGTGTCGAGGGATTTCGGGAAGGCCGAGGTCAGGCGCCAGCGGATCTCGGGGTTCGACTGGGCGATGGCCGGCTTGGCCACGACACCGGCGGCGGCGCCGACCGTAGCGGCCTGGAGGAATGCACGACGTTTCATGAGCGTCCCTTTCATTCGTTTACGTTTCAAGGCGCACATGAGACAGAAAGTTTCAACGCGACGCACTCAAACGAATAGTTGAAACGCCCCTATAGCGACCCATGAGGAAGATGGGAGGCCTCCGGAAGCAGGGACTTCATGCACCCAGCGCATGCATGGGCCATCCCCAAGGCAGCGCCTGGGAGGCATCCTCCTGATCGCACAGTTGTGAAGGCGACGGGCCGTCAGAAAATCAGCTCGCCCGCTCCCCAGGCGAGGAGGATCAGGAGAAGGAAGGCGAGGAGGAACAGGACGAACAGGATCTTGGCGATGGTCTTGGCCCCGGAGGCAACGCCCGTGAAGCCCAGCGCTCCCGCCACCAGGGAGACCACCAGGAAGATCAGAGCCCATTTGAGCATGGCCGCCTCCTCGCCGCTTACTGTCCAGCTGCAGGGATTAAGCGCTCGCACCCGTTCCGGTTCCGCGACGCCCGCGCTCAGATCACGACGGTGACCTTTTCGGCCGCCCGGGTCAGGGCCGTGTAGAGCCAGCGGCTGCGATGCTCGCGGAAGGCGTAGGATTCGTCGAAGAGCACGAGGTCGTCCCATTGCGAGCCCTGGGCCTTGTGCACCGTCAGCGCGTAGCCATAGGTGAACTCGTCGGATTCCTTGCGCAGGACGAACGGCACCTCCTCCTCGGTCCCCTCGAAGAAGGCCTTGTGCACGGCCACCTCCACGGAGCGGCGGCGGGCATCGTCGTCGGGCAGCACGTCCATGCGGATGAAGTCGTTGCGGATGCCGCGCAGGGCCTGGATGGACCAGGTGCCGCCGTTGAGCAGGCCTTTGGTCTTGTCGTTGCGCAGGCAGACCAGCTTCTCGCCCGCCGCCGGCATCGGGTCACGGTAACCGTTCAATTCGCGCAGCCGCGTGTTGTAGAGGCGGCGGGTCTTGTTGAGGCCGACCAGCACCTGATCGGCCGCCATGACCGTGGAGGCGTCGATCTCGCGGCGGCGGATGATGCGGCTCTCGCCATAGGTCCCCGGCTCCAGCCGCCCTCCCTCCCGGACCATCATCGAGAGATGAATGATGGGGTTGTCCTTGGCCTGACGGTGCACCTCGGTGAGCATCACGTCGGGCTCGCCCTCCGTGAAGAATCCGCCGCCCTTCACCGGCGGCAGTTGCGCCGGATCGCCGAGCACGAGAACGGGTTGCCCGAAGGACAGGAGATCGCGCCCCAGCTCCTCGTCGACCATGGAGCATTCGTCGATGATGATGAGATCGGCCTTGGATGCCGGGCTCTGGCGGTTGAGCACGAATTGCGGACCGTTCTCGTCGGATTCCCGCGAGCGGTAGATCATCGAGTGAATCGTCGAGGCGTCGGCGCAGCCCTTGGTGCGCAGCACGAGCGCCGCCTTGCCCGTATAGGCGCCGAAGGCCACGTCGCCGTCCACGTTCTCGGCGATGTGCCTGGCGAGCGTCGTCTTGCCGGTGCCGGCATATCCGAAGAGACGGAACACCGGACGGTCGCCGCGGCGGAGCCAGTCGGCGACGGCCTTGAGGGCGGCGTCCTGTTGCGGCGACCAGCTCATGCGGATTTCGCCTCGCGATGCAGGGAGTAGAGAAGGCCCATGATGATGATGCCGCTCCCGAGGAAGACGTAAGGATCGAGCGGCTCGCCATAGAACTGCCAGCCGACGAAGGCGATCAGCGGGATGCGCATGAAGTCCAGCGGCACGACCATGGTCGCATCGCCCCGGCGATAGGCATTGGTCAGGCAGTAATGCGAAAGCAGGCCGCCGACGCAGATGCCGACGAGGGCGAGGACATGGGTCGGCTGGACTTGAAGCCAGAAGGCCCGGCTCACCCCGGCGAGGTTCATGGGAAGCTGCAGCAGGTTCATGAAGAACAGGATCGAGAAGGTGCTCTCCGTCATCGTCAGCCGCTTGGTCATGATCGCCACGAGGGCGAAGCTGAAGGCGACGCCGAGCATCAGGAAACTGGCCGGCTGCAAGGTTTCCAGCCCTGGACGCAGGATCACGAGAATGCCGATGAAGCCGAGCGCGATGGCCACGAGACGCCCCCTGGTCATCTGCTCCTTGAGCAGCGGGACGGCGAGCAGCGCAACCCAGGCCGGCGTGGTGAACTCGAGCGCAAAAACGGTTGCCAGCGGCAGGAGCGTAAGGCCGAACGCCCACCCGTCCGTGCCGAGGAAATGCAGGACGTTGCGCGCGAGATGCAGCGGGAAGCGGCGCGGCTTCAACCCGGGCCGCAGATCGGGCCGGGCAAGCGCAAGGGCAAGAAGGATCAGGACACCGGCCGCATTGCGGACGGCGAGCATCTCGAAGATCGAAAAGGTGGGAGCAAGCGCGCGCACCGCGATCGCCGTCGCGGAGAAGGAGAGGAGAGCACCGCTCATCCAGAGGACGACGGCGAGGATGCTGCGATGGGGCACGGCGGTCCAACCGATGTGAGGGTCCTTTCGATTAGAGCATCGAACCCGAAAGTGGAATCCACTTTTTGGTCGAGCCCATGCCCCTCGTCTCGGCCGGCATCCACGCGGACCTTCGGCTTCGCACGACGCACCGGCCCGCCTCGACGGCGCGAGGCCGCCATCGTCAGGCCCGTCGCAGCACTTGGCACGCGCACGACCGACGAACCCGAGAGCATGACTCGAACGAGGTCCCGATCTTCCTCCGCGACGAGTCCCGGATCGTGATTCTCGACTCGTCGAGCGACTTGCAGACCGATTTTCGACTCCGATCGGCAAATTTTTTTCATCTTCGCGCACGGCGTCTCCGGAGCGCGGAAAACCTGTCTTCGACCCTCTCCAAGTGAAGGGGTTTCCAGGTGCGAGATTGATCGTCGTTGGAACACGTCCGAATACTCTGCGGACGTTTAACGTCTTCTTTACGAAGTGGATAAGATGTTGAAAAACAATATGTTTTTTGATCGTTAAAACCGCCCTTCGATCATGGAGAGCGATGCCGATGCATCTGAAGAAGAGACTCTAACTCTCTCATCTTGAACCCGATATTGAGTCTTTGATCTGCAAGAGAAGAGAGACTTGGTCAGCAACATATCCACAGAAAAAGTGACCGTTCTACTGTCTACACTTTTCGATAATCGGAACCCCCTTGGTATAACGACGTTGCCTTGCAAGCGTGACGGTTGCACGCGAAGGCCCTTGAAGGAGGCGGCAATGCCGACAGATACCAAGAACCCGCTGACGATGTTGTTCACGGGTGACACCGGTGCGACCAGCACCAAGAAGAAGACCGCGAAGAAGAGCAGCGCACGCCGCAGCTCGACGAGCACCGCCAAGAAGGCTGGAACGAAGAAGACCGCTGCCAAGAAGACGGCCGCGAAGTCGACCGCCCGTCCGGCATCGAAATCTTCGGCCAAGTCCGGTGCGAAGAAGACCACTGCCAAGAAGACCACTGCCAAGAAGGCAGTCGCCAAGAAGACCACCGCGAAGTCCGCTGCCAAGAAGTCCTCTGCAAAGAAGGCCCCGGCCCGTTCGTCGGCCAAGTCGGCAGCCAAGAAGACCACCGCGAAGAAGACAGCCGCAAAGAAGACGACCGCTCGGAAGACTTCGGCCAAATCAGCCGCCAAGAAGTCCTCTGCCCGTCCGTCTTCGGCTCGTCCGGCGGCCCGGAAGTCTGCTGCCCGCAGCTCCAGCCGCAGCGCGGTGAAGTCGGCGTCGAAGTCGCGCAGCGCGTCCAAGTCGACCACGAAGCGCGCCGCCGCCGCCTCGAGCCGCACCTCGGCCACGAAGAAGTCGGCCAAAGTCGCCAAGCGGTCTTCCGGCTCCCGTTCCTCGAGCGCTCGCAAGAGCCCCTCGAAGTCGCGGAAGCGCTAAGCCCTATGCCGCAAGCGCCGGCATAGGGCTTCCCTATCGTCCGGCGCCTGTGCATGAAAAATCGCCCGGCGGAAGCCGGGCGATTTTGTTTTCACGGGTTGTGTTTCGGGTTACCGGCCCGTGCTCATCGGGTCGCTCGCGCCCCAATAGGGCGTGGCGTTGTAGTAGCGATGAACGTGCTCTTCCCATTCCCGGTCATAGGAGGCGTCCTGGCCTTCCGCGCTGCGCCGGGGCGCCCCGCGCAGCTGATCCTCCGAGAGGTTCAGCTCATAGGCGTCGAGCTCGGTATTGTACTTCAGGACACCCCAGGGAAGCGTATAGTACTCCTCGCCGAGCCCCATGAAGCCGCCGAAGCTCATGACCGCATAGGCCACCTTGCCGGACCGCTTCTCAATCATCACGCGCTCGATCGTTCCAATCTTCTCGCCGTCCGAGCGGCGCACAGGCGTTCCTTCGACCTTGTCGCTGGCAATCAGGCTATGGGTTTCGCGAACGTCGCTGCTCTGTGCCGTTGTCTGCATCATTTCGCTCCCTCAATTGTGTGAGATCCTAAGGCAACGCCCGGGTTGAAAAGCAGGTTCCGGTTCGGGGCCGCAAGCCCAAGGCTTCCAAGGCGCGTGGCGCACCGGGGCAATCCCTTGAAGCCACGCCCCGAAGTCCGCGGCGCGATGGACGCTCCTCGGGGCAAGCGCTGCCGTAGGAACCCCCCATCAGACCTCACGTTGTCCCACGTTTATGGCATTCGCGGACATGAAGGAGAGCGCCATGGTGGTTCGCCAGAAGCCGGTCGGGGATCAGGTCGTCGTCATCACCGGCGCGTCCAGCGGCATCGGGCTCGCAACGGCTCATCTGTTTGCCGAACGCGGCGCCAAAGGCCTTGTCCTGGTCGCCCGCAACGAAGACGCCCTGCGCAGGATCGCCGATGAACTCAGCCACGGGGCGACACGAGCCGTCGCGGTCGCGGCGGACGTGAGCAGGCGCGAGGACCTGGAACGCGTGGCGCGCACTGCCGTCGAGACCTTCGGGGGCTTCGACACCTGGGTGAACGATGCCGCGGTAGCCCTCTACGGCAACCTCGCCGATATCCCGCTCGAGGATCAGAGACAGCTCTTCGACGTGAACTATTGGGGCGTGGTCAACGGCTCGATGATCGCGTCCGACCATCTGCGCCGCCGGGGCGGCACCATCGTCAATGTCGGCAGCGTCCTGTCGGAGCGGGCCATGATCCTGCAGACGCAGTACTCGGCCTCCAAGCACGCCGTGAAGGCCTTCACGGACGGCCTGCGCATGGAGCTGGAGAACCAGGGCGCGCCGATTTCGGTGACGCTCATCAAGCCATCCTCGATCGATACGCCTTACGTCGAACATGCCCGCAACTTTCTCGACCGGGAGAATGCCGTGCCGCCACCGGCCTACGATCCGCATCTCGTGGCCAGGGCGATCGTGTTTGCCGCCGAGCACCACAGGCGCGAGCTCACGATCGGTTTCGGCGGCTGGGTCATCGGCGCCATGGGCAAGGTCGCGCCCCGACTCATGGACAAGGCGATGGAATGGACGGGCTATGCCTCGCAGACGACGGATCATCCTGAGCGTCCGGGGATGCGCGACAATCTCTACCAGGCCCGCCAGGATGGCGACATCTACTCGTCTCTTCCCGGAGAACCGCGCAAGACGAGCCTGCTCCTCGAAGCGCAGCTCCACCCGTTCGTGACGGCCGCCGTGCTGGCAGGTGTCGCGGCCGGTATCGCGGCCCTGTTCCTGCCGTCCCTGGCGACAGGCCGACGCCCGAAACGGTTCAAGCCCCCGACCCCGCGCTACCAGCCCAGGCCCGCCCTGCGCCGCTCCGGCAATGGTCACGACAAGCGCACCTTCGGGCCAGGCCATATCAGCCAGCGCGGCCTCAACGAGGGCCGGCCGCAGCCGAGGCACTGAGATCGCGTTCCGATGAACCTCCCTGGTCATCGCCGGCCTCGAGGCTGGTGACGACCAGGATGAGGACGAGACTGATCGATCCGACTTTCGAAGAGCGACAAGATGGCCCCATCGGGCCCGTTCCGAAGTTGAAGCTCGCGGGCTAGCCTTCCTTCATGATTCCGATTCGCTCCCTCGCCATCACCCTCGCTCTCCTCATCGGCGGATCCGCGGCGGCCCAGGACAAGGGCACACTCGACCCGAAGCCGCTGCCGCCGCTCGCCAATCCGGGCGATCCCAAGCTCGCCGCGAAGGAACTCTTCGGGCGGCACACCACGCCGGCCGATCTTCGCGCGCGATCCATCGGCAGCTATGCCCGCGGCTGCGTGGCCGGCGCGGCGGCCATTCCGGTCGACGGCGACAACTGGCAGGTCATGCGCCTGTCCCGCAACCGCAACTGGGGGCATCCGCAGATGATCGCCTTCCTGCAGCGGTTCGCCACCCGGCTTCCGACCATCAACGGTTGGCCGGGCCTTCTCGTCGGCGACATCTCGCAGCCGCGCGGCGGGCCGATGATCACGGGGCATGCCTCGCACCAGATCGGCCTCGACGCGGATATCTGGCTCACCCCCATGCCCAACCGCCGCCTCTCCCGCGCCGAGCGGGAGGAGATGTCCGCCACCAACGTGGTGCGCGACGACTGGCTCGATGTGGATCCTGCCAAGTGGACACCGCAGCATACCGCCCTCATCCGCGCCGCCGCGCAGGAAAGAAGCGTCGCCCGGGTCTTCGTGAACCCGGCGATCAAGCGGGCGCTCTGCCGGGAAGCCGGTGCCGACCGGGGCTGGCTCACCAAGGTGAGGCCGATCTGGGGGCACAACTACCATTTCCACATCCGCCTCGCCTGCCCGTCCGGCGACGCGGGCTGCTCCGATCAGGACCCTCCGCCGGGCGGCGACGGCTGCGGCGCGGAGCTGGCGGCCTGGTTCACGCCGCAGATGCTGCATCCCAAGCCCGGCAAGCCCCGTCCACCCCTGACCATGGCGCAGCTGCCCAACGAGTGCCACAGCGTGCTCAAGGCGCCCTGAGACGGCCCTTCAAAAAGGAACGGCTCGCACCCGGAGGGATGCAAGCCGTTCTCGAACGTCGCAGGAAGACGGTGCCGCCCTATTCGGCGGCCACGCCGACACCGATCTGGCAGGACACGCCGGTGCCGCCGAGGCCGCAATAGCCGTTGGGGTTCTTCGCCAGGTACTGCTGGTGGTAATCCTCGGCGAAGTAGAACGGCCCCGCATCGAGGATCTCGGTCGTGACCGGCCCGTAGCCCTTGGCCGCGAGCGCCTCGCCATAGGCCGCCCTGGAGGCCTCTGCGGCCCTCCTCTGCGCCTCGTCGAATACGTAGATCCCGGAGCGGTACTGGGTGCCGACATCGTTGCCCTGGCGCATGCCCTGGGTCGGATCGTGGTTCTCCCAGAAGGCCTTCAGCAGGGCCTCGTAGGAGATCACCTTCGGATCGTAGACCACGAGCACGACCTCGTTGTGCCCGGTGAGCCCCGTGCACACTTCTTCGTAGGTCGGGTTCGGGGTGACGCCGCCGGCATAGCCCGCAGCCGTGATCCAGATGCCGTCGCCGAGCTGCCAGAACTTGCGCTCCGCGCCCCAGAAGCAGCCGAGGCCGAACAGGGCCTTCTCCATCCCGTCGGGATAGGGCGGCTGGAGGGGGCGGTTGTTGATGAAGTGCCGTTCGGCCGTCGGGATCGGGCCGGGCCGGCCCGGCAGGGCCTCGGCGGCATTCGGCAGGTCGAGTCGTTTGCGGAAGCTGAACATGGAGATCCCTCGCGTGACCTCGCTGATGTAAGCACTGCGCCGCGCCTGCGGGAGGGCCCCTCCCCGTCACCTTCCCGTGAAAAGCTCAGCGGCCCGCGAGATAGCCGATCGGCTCCAGGGGCTTCTGGCCCACCCACATCAGCAGGGCACCGACCAGGAAAGCCGTGATCGAAGCCGGCATCTGCAGGACATAGGTGGCGATCGGGTCCCACAGCCAGGGATAGCCGCGCTGCGCAATGCTGCCCTCGAGAGAGGCCATTCCACCCGGGAATAGGGTCAGGCCGACCTTCCCGATCGACGCGAACGATACAGCATTATTGACGATGGATCGTGTTCCGTCGATCACCAATCCGATAAATCCCGCTGCGATCAGCAGGAGGCCAAGGCTACGCGCTAGAAACTTCAAGGGACGGCACCTCTATGAACAGAGGGGGAATATCTAGAGCGTTTTGTCGCAATGGCAAAGGCGATTCAGGCTGAATTGACTCAAGATCGGTCTTGCCTTTTGCCTCGATTTGGCGATACACGGGCGCTCCGCAAACGAAAAGCGGAGAACCCGACCGGCCGTGTCGAGCGGCAGAACGAGGGTTCCTGGAGCCTTGAGAGGCTCATGCTGGAGGGGTGGCCGAGTGGTTGAAGGCGCACGCCTGGAAAGTGTGTATACGGGAAACCGTATCGCGGGTTCGAATCCCGCTCCCTCCGCCACCCGCTGAGCCAAACCCCTGAAGAGAAAAGGGGAATTTCGATCAGGGTCGTCGCGCCCCATATTTCCCCACATTCTGGGCTCGAGTAATACCCTTTGTTGAGATGAAATATTATTTTATGCCGCGGACACTGTCTATAACCACGAGACAGTACCGCGCCTTGACTACTGTTTGGATGGGATCCAATCGACCCTGCTGAGACTTCGCTTAGGATGCAGAGCTCGAGCCACTGACACATTACTCCGACGGGGATGAACCACCTTCGCCGAGGACGCACCGTAAATGGAAATTTCAGAGTTTTGACAACGGGGCAGCTGCCGCTCTCTGGCTGAGCTAGGTGTTTGATCCCGGGGTTTGATGGTGCATTCTTGTCTCTCGATTGGAGGGATGCGCTATGGGCCAGGTTCTCCACGGCAGCGCCACAACGACAGAGGCAGTCCGTCGAGCAATACAAAATAGTCAAGCGAGCTTGAGGGCCTTGGCCGAGCGCCATGGCATCAACCCGAAGACGGTTGCCAAATGGAGGAAGCGGGATACCACCGCAGATCGCCCGACGGGGCCGAGAGCACCGCATTCCACGGTGCTCGATCCAGGAAGAGGCGATCGTCGTCGCCTTCCGCCGGCATACCCTTCTGCCACTGGATGACTGTCTCTATGCCCTGCAAGCCACAATCCCGCACCTGACGCGCTCATCCCTGCATCGCTGTCTTCAGCGGCATGGCATCAGCCGCCTGCCCGAGGTGAGCGGCGACAAACCCGCCAAGAAGAAGTTCAAGAGCTACCCGATCGGCTACATCCACATCGACATCGCCGAAGTGCACACGGAAGAAGGGAGGCTCTACCTGTTTGTGGCCATTGATCGCACGTCCAAGTTCGCCTTTGCCCAACTGCATGAGAAAGCGACCCGGAGTGTGGCGGGTGACTTCCTGCGCGCCCTGATCGCGGCCGTGCCGTACAAGGTGCACACGGTCCTCACCGATAACGGCACCCACTTCACCACGCCCGGCAACACCAGTTCGGCCGCCCCTCTGATCAAAGAGGCTATGGAGAGAGGCGAGATCTTCCGGGCGCATTCGTTCGAGCTCGCCTGTGCCCAGAACGACATCGATCATCGCCTGACCAAACCACGCCATCCCTGGACGAACGGGCAGGTTGAGCGGATGAACCGGACCCTTAAGGACGCAACCGTCAGGCGCTACTACTACGACACTCACGACCAGCTGCGGGGGCATCTGGGCGACTTCCTCGCCGCCTACAACTTCGCCCGAAGGCTCAAGACCCTGCGCGGCCTCACCCCCTACGAGTACATCTGCAAGATCTTCACAAGCGAGCCGCAACGCTTCAGGCTCGACCCGCTCCACCAAATGCCGGGACTAAACATCTAGGGTACAGAGTTCATTGGCCCCGACATGGGTCAAACGGCAGGCAGTCTCCTAGATTCGTACCGAGCACCCTCATGGCACCGGGCTCAGGGATCCTCCGCAACCAAGGTTGCCCTGTGGCGTTGCGCCGTGAACGTCATAGGAGTTCGACCGTGCAGAGTGGAGGACGCAGCGTAACTCTCCTGGTGTTAGGTGGGATCCTCATCTTGATGGGGATTGCCTTGGGAGCGGGCGGTGTCTGGCTGCTTACCCTTGGCGGCTCCTGGTACTATGTCATTGCGGCTCTGGGCTTCGTCCTGACCGGAATCCTGCTCCTTCAGGGCCGCTCGGCCGCGCTCTGGGTCTACGCCGCCGTCGTGGTCGGCACCCTGGCTTGGGCGCTCTGGGAGGCGGGGCTGGACTGGTGGCCCCTTGCCGCCCGCGGCGGCGTCATTTTCCTCCTCGGCCTGTTCCTCTTGACGCCCTGGGTGATCCGAAGACTCGGCCAACCGCAGCCGAGCACGGCCGCAGCCGATGTACAGCGGCGATCATCCGCGTTCAGGGCCGCGGGCCTTCCGCTGACCGGAGCCCTCGCGCTTGCCCTTGTGACGGCGGGGATATCCTGGTTCACCGACCCGCACCGGATCGAGGGCAGCGCCCCGCAAGCGCGTACCCAGCTTCCCGCCAATGCCCTCGGCGTGCCTCCTGGCGAATGGCACGCTTATGGCCGCACAGGTCACGGGCAGCGCTATTCTCCCCTCAACCAGATCACCCCTGCGAATGTGAACAGTCTCGACGTGGTTTGGACCTACCGCACCGGAGACGTGCCCGGCTCAAAACCGGAGGATCCCGAGGAAACCACCTTCCAGGTCACGCCGCTGAAGATCGGCAACCGGCTCTTCCTGTGCACGCCCTATCAATCGGTCATCGCCCTCGATGCCACAACCGGGGCGGAGATCTGGCGCTATCACCCGCAAATCCGCGGCGAACTCGCTCTCCAGCACCTCACCTGCCGCGGCCTGGCCTATCATCCCGGATCGGGACAAGCGGCTCCGGCCGGACAGGCTGCCCCGCTCGACATCCGTAATCCTCCCGTGCCCGACCTGCCGGTTGCAGCGGCGACCGCCCAACGAACGGCAGACAATTGCGCCGCCAAGCTCTTCATGCCGACTGCCGACGGACGCCTGATCGCCATCAATCCGGAGGACGGCGCCGTCTGCCGGAGCTTCGGGGCCGGCACGGGGCAGATCAACCTCTGGGCCAACATGCCCAACGTGAAGCCGGGCGGCTACTACTCCACCTCCCCGCCGGTGGTGGCACGCGGTCTCGTGATCGTCGGCGGCACGGTCCTCGACAACGTCTCCACCCAGGAGCAGTCGGGCGTCATCCGCGCCTATGACGTCGATACGGGATCCCTGGTCTGGAACTGGGACTCCGGAAACCCCGCCGTCACGACCCCCATTCCGCCCGACCAGACCTATGTGCCGAACTCGCCCAACAGTTGGACGATCTCCGCGGTCGACGAGGAACTCGGCCTGGTCTACGTGCCGCTCGGCAACCAGCCGCCGGATCAGTGGGGCGGCAACCGCACCGAGGCGGTCGAGGAGTTCACGTCCGCCGTCGTCGCGTTGGACCTCGCAACCGGCCAGGTGCGCTGGAACTTCCGGACGGTCAATCATGACCTCTGGGACTATGACGTTCCTTCGCAACCGAGCCTGATCGACCTGACGGTGGGCGGCCAAACCGTTCCCGCACTCGTGCAGCCGACGAAGCAGGGTGAGATCTACGTGCTCGACCGGCGTACCGGAGAGCCCGTGCTGCCGATCACCCAGAAGCCTGTGCCGCAAGGCGCGGCCGAGGGCGACTGGACGGCGCCGACGCAGCCTATCTCGGCTTTGTCCTACGATCCGCCGGCCTTGCGTGAACGCGACATGTGGGGCGCCACGCTGTTCGACCAGCTCGCCTGCCGCATCCAGTTCCATCGCCTGCGTTACGAGGGCCGCTACACACCGCCGTCGACGCAGGGGACGCTGGTTCATCCCGGCAATTTCGGCGTCTTCAACTGGGGCAGCATCGCGGTCGATCCCG